>JAKFUN010000009.1 GCA_021732675.1 Phycisphaerales bacterium | reverse complement strand
GGGCCTGATGGGCGTCGCCGGCCTCGTCGCCCTCCGCCGCCGCCGCTAATCCCCTCGCGATTCCCCCCGCGGGCATCCCCCGCGCTCGGATCGCCATACCAAAACCACAACGCGATCGACCCAACGGCCGATCGCGTTTTTCATTTGCCTTCCCACCCCCGGCGTTCGCTCACCCTGCCAGGGCCCTCGTCCGGTTTCCGACACCCTCACAAAATGATCTTCCCAACCTCGTGGCACGGGCTTCCAGCCCGTGTCTTCCATACCTTCACCTCATCCTGTCACGGGCTTTAGGCCGCCTCGCCCCGCGCCCGCCGCACCTGCCTCTCCGTCCGAACGTTGCTGGGAGCATCCGCCGCCTCACGCCAGTCCTCGGCGCACCGCAGCGTCAGTTCCATCGGCATCGTCTTGCGATACCCCAACAGCCGGATCACCTCCAGCACGTCCGTCCAACTCGGGAACTGCTTGCTGTTGGTCTTCTTAAACGCGTCCACCGCCATCAAGAACAGGAACTGTTCCTGCGTCATCTGCCCTTCTTCGGCGCTCCGGGTGAAGTCTGACAGCCGCCTGCCCGGCCCGCGGCGGCGATCCATCCCCGTTCCGCTCGGCGCGGCCTCCCCGTTCGAGAGTTTCGCCAGCACGTCCGCCACCTCGCGCCGGTCCAGCCCGCTCCGCCGGTCAATCACCCCGCCCATCATCGCCGGCGTGATCCCCGAACGCGAGGCCGGCTTCTGGCCGGTGCTGGGGGCGGGCGCAGAAAAAGCCCGGTCCGAAGAACCCGGGCCGGGCTGGTGCGTCGTTCCAGAAGTCGGGTCGAAGGCGGGGGGGAGGGACATCGTGGGCTCCGAGATCGTCCCGGAGGAGCCTCACACGGCCCGCGAGACGAGACTAAAGGTCGTCGTCGTCATCGTCCTCATCATCCTCCGACTCTTCGCCGTCGGCGTCTTCCTCGTCATCTTCGAGGAAGTCTTCGTCATCTTCCTCAACGCCCTCATCTTCCTCAAACTCCTCATCGTCGTCAAAGCCTTCCTCGTCGTCATCGAGGTCGTCGTCATCATCCTCGGCGACCGCCAGCCCCGCACCGCGCCCGGGCGCGATCCATGGCGTCTCGCCCGAATCGCGCGACGCCAACAAGACCTCAGCCCCCGCGGCTGCGACCTCGCAGCGCCCGAACGCCGCCCCGGCCACTTCCCGCACCTGTTTCACATTGTTGTTCGACATAGTCCACCTTCCCTACAGACTTCCCAACGGATGAACGCCCCGCGCCACTTCCGCTCAAAGTTCGGACACTTCGCCACCCGACGAAGCGTTCACGATTCCTGCACCCCGCCCCCGCACTGCGCCGGGCCGGTCTGCCTGCCGCCATCTTTCCCGGCATGTCGCCTCTTGACCACTCGGCCCGCACACTTTTTTTCGCCAGGCCCAAACCCACGCGGCCGTACAATACAGTCCGCGCCGTACAAGTCAATCACCCCCTCCGCCGTCTCCTGCTTCCCGGTTCTCCACCGACTTTCCATGACGGCCCCAACCCGGGTACGCTTCCCCCTCTCATGGACGACGCCCCAACCTTTAGCCCCCTCGGCCTCCTTGGCGCCTGCCTCCTGCCCGGGCTGGGCCACGCCCTCACCGGCGAACGCTCGCGGGGCTTGTGTATCGGCGCGGGCGTCCTCGGACTTTTCTTTACCGGCCTCCTCGTCGGGGGGATCGACACCATCGACTCCAAGGAAGACCGCATCTGGTTCATTGGCCAGGCCCTCGTCGGCCCTCTCCCCTTCGGCATCGATCACATCCACCAGACCCAGTTCAAGGTGATCGACCCCACCACCAAGCAGCTCCGCTCCGCCTACCCCAACGAAGGCCGCGACCCCGTCACCCATCTCGCCGTCGCCGGGGGCACGCCCCCCAACACCAAGTCGATCAGCAAAATGAACGAACTCGGTACGCTCTTCTCCACCGTGGCGGGGATGATCAACTTCATCGTCATTCTGGACGCGGGCTTCCCCAGCCGCCGCCCGAAGGGGAAGGCCTGACACCATGGTGCTCCTCCTTTCGCTGGCCGCGGGGTACCGCCCCTTTCTGGACCCCATCAACATCAGCCGGTACTGGTTTTTGCTGCTGATTCCCATGGCGTTCTTCATCGCCCTCGCATACAAGGCGGTACGGGTCCTCGACACGAAGCATCTCCCCCGCGAGGTGCTGGTGATGACCACGCAGATCGTGCTGGGCATGATCGCCCTGGGCCTGGCCAGCTATCTCTTCGTGCAGCATCTCGTCCCCCTGATCGCGCCGAAGTGAGAGGTCGAGTTTTCTTCCTCCTCTCCCGGCACGCGCTCCCAGCCCATCCCACCAGAACGAGCCTCGCTCACGTCCACCTCCCCGTCGTCTTGTGAACGCTGTCCAGCGCCATCACCAGATACCGCAGCGCGTCGACCGCGTGGTCGAACCCATCGCCCTTACGCGGCTGGTCGCTCCCGGTTTCGTAGCGATACCGCGCCAGTGATTCGATGAGCCGCTGGCACCGGGCGTGGATAAAGAGCCGGGGCTTGTCCCCGCTGGCCGGGCGCAGGCGGGCGCGGAGTTGCTCGAGCCCATGCCGCACGCTAAACCGCGGGGCCTTGACCTTGAACCCGGCCTCGCCCAGCAGCTTGTAGACGCAGGTGCCGGTCTGGTCGCTGCGCTGCAGCGCCGCCGGGTCCACCGCGACCCACTTTGGCTTGGGCCACGCCTCCACCTCCTCGCGGGCCAGCCCCGCCTGCATCGCCTGAATGTTCTCCCGGGCGATCACATCTTCCCCCACCCGCTCGTCGACAATGTGCAGCGTCCCCTGCTCATCCAGCAGCCCCCACACAATCACACTCACCCGCAGGCCCGGGTCCATCCCCACCAGCCACGTCCCCGGGGCGCCCCGCAGCGCAAGGTCGTCCTGAAAAATGTGCTCCGCCGCGTCGAACTCCGGCACCACCGCCCCGGTCCGCCGCGGGCGACGGCACAGCATCTCCGCCTCCCACACGTTCAACGCCACCCGGCGCTTGGCTGCGATCGCATCGTCGATCCGGACATGCCCGGCGCTGCTCCCGCTGCGCCCCTTCGCCCGACCTTTGCAGTCGCTCCACAGCGCGCACCCCTCGCAAGCGCGGCTGGCCGGGCACGTTTCCAGCACATCCGCCACCCCCCACCGAAACAGCGCCCGCGAACCTCGCCGCGCCTCACTCACCAGGTCGTACATCACCCCGTGCGACTCATGCATGGTCGAAAGGCACTCCACGCTGCCCACCACCTCAACCTCCCCGCAGCGCTTGCTGCGGGTCGTGAGCTGGGCCGCCTCCCACACCAGCGGATCAAACAGATCGACCTCGTCGCACCGCAGCTTTTGCACGCGCGTGCCGCGAACCGAAGTCTGCGATTGCGCCAGCAGCTCGACCTCGCTCCCGTTGACCAGCGCCAGCCGCTTCTCAGTGATCTTCCCGCTGATGAGCTCCGCCAGTTGCGGGCGCACGGCAGGGTCAAAGAGCCGCCGCAGGTGCGCGTACATCCGCTTGCTCTGCTCAAGCGAGCCCCCCAGCACGCGGATCTCAATGCCGGGCTTGAAGACCATGTCGAGCATCGTGGCGACCGCGCCGAGATACGTCTTGCCCCCGCCCCGGTTCGCCCACACCACGCAGTCCGCGGGGGAGTTCTCCAGCGTCTTGTGGCCGCGCGGCGAAAGGCGGCCTTCAAAAAAGGTGTGAACCAGATACTCAAACGGCGCCGCGTGCCCGTCGATCATCGCTTCCCGCGCAATCTCGATCTGGTTGGCCGCGAGCCACCCCGCAAGCTCCTCGGGCGTGGTCGGACGGACAAAGCGCCCAGCCACGCCCTCCGGGCCCGACACCTCGGACACGTCAGCAGAGAGCGCGTCAAGACTGCGCACAGCGGCTTTCTTTCGCAACATGGCGAGGATCCTCCTTCTGGCGGTGAACCGATCAAGATCTCTGCGATGGCGTTGGTTGCTCGTGGGACAGGCTCCCCACCTGCCCAAGCGCGGGTTCGCCTGCCGGTGGGCTCTACTACAGCCGCGCCGACCCCCGCTGGCACTTCGCGCGCTTCGCCGCGATCGTGGCCGGACTCTTCGTCACCCGCTTCGTCACGCTCGTAAACACATACGCCACCGGCGGGGCCGCGATGGCCGACGCCGCCAGCACAAGCAACTGAGGTGAAATGGCTCGCTCGCGTGTGCCGCGGCTGGCACTCACCCACCTGGCCAGTCCCTCCCGAACCTCCTCGCGGGTCTCCAACACGCGGCGCGCCACCACCAGATCCACCAGCATCCAAGGCTTCAGCCCGGCCTCGCGAATCACCCGGGCAAAGGCCGCGTCGCGTCGCGGAGCCGGGAACGCAACCCGCCTCATGCCCGCCCGCTCAAAGAACGGGCACCAGCGCCCCATGCTCGCCAACGCCTCGGTGTACCTGGTGGCAGGGTTGGCGAGGTACGTCTCCACCAGCCGCCTCGCGATGCTCAGCCCGCGAAACCGCGGCTCAATGATGACGCGCGAAATCACCCGAACCTCCGCATTCAGCTTCGCCGCGATCTCGCGCTTGCTCGCCGGAGCCGCAAACCCCTCCCC
>JAKFUN010000182.1 GCA_021732675.1 Phycisphaerales bacterium | reverse complement strand
TTCAACGTGCAAGGCAACGGCGGCAAGGCCCCGATCCAAATCAAAGCCCCCGGCGTCAAGCCTAAGCCCGCCCGCGTCGAAGCCCCGGACGTGAAGTTCGAGTCGATCGTCAAACGCGACGCCCAGGGCAAGTTGATCCGGCTCGCCGAGCCGGTCGATGTCGCGGCCTTGCGCAACAACCCGGCCCTCAAGCCCGGGTTCATGACCGAGATCGCCGATGTCCTGGCCGAACGCAAGGCCGCCTTCCGGCGCGTCGCCATCGACAACCTCGACATCGTCGAGCAGATCGACACCGGTGCCATCGACAAGGCCGACCTCAGCTCCAAGGCCGGGATCACCGCGCTCGTCAACCTGCTTAAGCCCCTCACCGGCAAGTCCGTCCCAGAGCGACTGACCCGCGATCTGGTCGAGAAAGAGAAGATTACCCCCGAGCAAGGCGCGCTCAACTCCAAGATCATGAAGGAGTACCAGGACGCCCTGCTGCCCCAGTCCCCCGGCAAGGACGCCACCCCCGAGCAACGCTCCGCCTTCTCCCACCAGACCATCGGGGCCATTCAATATCAAAACGTCAGCGAAGTGATGCTGAGCTTTGAGGAAACCCGTCGCGAAGCCCTGGCCAACCTTGCCAAGTATCTCCCCACCGATCTGGACAAGGCCGAGTCGGGCAAGCTTCTGGCCGCGGCCAAGGGCATGGGCCCCGACTCCGCCCCCGCGGACATCGCCAAGGCGTATCGCGAGCTGGTCTCAGGCCTCAATATCGATCAGCGCCGCGAGATTCTTCGCAAAGCCGCAGCGGCCTCGACCAAGTAAGCCCGCCTTCACAGCCAGCCTCCCTGTCCGCCCTCTCAGGCCCGCCGCACGCGGGCCTTTTTCGTGCGCTGGTCGCGTCGCACCTTCCCCTTACACGGATACCACTCCGAACGTCACGATCAGCGCCACCGGCGCGTTCAGAGGCAAGTACTCCACGCCCATCAGCGAGCGCGAATGCCGCCCCGCCTCGCCCAACGCCTCCAAGAACATCCGCGACGCCCCGTCCAGCACCGCGGGCAACTGCGTCCAACCCGGCGAAACCTGCATGGGTGCCTGTACATGCAGCAGCCCGGCCACCCGCTCCAGACCCACATGCTCGTGAAGCTGGGCCAACACGTTGAGGGCGCACGCTGCCGCCGCCTCGACCCCCTGCTCGGTGGAAACCTCGGCCCCCAGCCGCCCGCCATGGGGGACCCGCCCGCCGACAAGCGGAAACTGGATCGCGACAGACCCGAAGCCGCCCACGATTCGCACCGGGTCGTAGCTCCCACCCGGCTTGGGGGACTGGGGGATCTGGCACCCTCGCGCCGCCAGGGCCGCGATCACAGCTTCGGTTCGTGGCATGTTTGGTCCTTGGCCAGGCTCGACGCGGCCGAGAACCATATCCGCGGGCCCGGGTGAGAAAATCTCGCAACCACTCGCATCTCGCGTCGGTACACTCTGTGAGTCGGGGGGTCCGGAGTCGCGGCATGGCAGTGAGCCTCAGCAAATCTACGGAGCTAGAGCTCATACGGCGGGCCGCCGCCGGTGACCGCTTGGCTGCGGGCGAACTCATCCGAACTCACCAGGCCGGGGTCTACGGATACATCCTTCGCATGTCCGGACGCCCCGAGCTGGCCGAGGACGTGGTCCAAGAGGCATTCGTTCGAGTCATCACCAACCTGCATCGCTTCGACTCGCGTTTTCGTTTTTCAACCTGGCTGTTCACGATCGCCCGGCGGGTTTTCTTGAACATGATCGAAAAACGCCGCCCTTGCAGCGATTCTGATCAGGTCGCCGAATCCTGTGCCGCCCAAGATCTCCGCGAAGTCAGCGACGACCGGCAGGACCGCGGGGTGTGGAAAGACAGCGTGCAACACGCCCTGATGCAGTTGGCGAGCGATCAGCGCGAGGTCGTCGTGCTCTTTCACCAGCACGATTGGCCCATTTGGCTGATCGCCTCGCACCTCAACATGCCCGAGGGAACCGTCAAGAGCCACCTGCACCGCGGGCGATCCAAGCTGCGCGAGTTTCTGGCCAGCGAGGTCAGCCTGCCTGGCTCCCCCGCCAACCTGGCGGCCGATTCCAGCATCGGGATCTGGACCCGCGACGAATCCAACCCAGTCGTTCAACCAGTGCGCCAGCCGGAGGTGGTGGTCCCCCGCAGCGCCAAACAGGAGCAGACGCGAGAATGACCGCTCGCCCCGACCAACCTGGTGATCATGCTCGCGATCCAGCCTCCCGGCGCGCCCAGCGCCCGGGAACGCGCACCGACGCCCAGCGCCGTGCCGATGTTCTCATCAATCGCATTCTGGACGCAGAGTCCGACGGCGAGCTGCATCTGGCCCGCGGGCTGCAAGCCCATGGCGAGGAGGTCTTCCCCGACTTCTCCCGCCGAATCGAACAAACCCGCGACGCGCTGGGTCGCCTGACGGTATTGCCCGACTGCCCCGACTTTGCCCGCGCCATCATCTCGAAGGCCGAAAGTGTCAACGCCCTAGGCTCCCGCGATGCCGCACGGCAAGCCCAGACCGACGACGCCCTCTTTGCCGGTGCCGAACTTCATTCCTCTCCTGTCGAAGCGACTGAGCACGACCAGGCCGACCCCGAGGAATGGGAACCCTCCTTCGGGAAGCGTGAGAGCGAGTTCTCGACTACCCGCCTGGCGATGGCCGCCGGCATGGTCGGTGCCGCGGCTTTCGCCCTGGTTCTCAGCCAGTTTTCTCGTCCCGTCAGCCCCAGTTCGGGAACCCTGGGGCCGGTGAGCGAAGTCGTCTCGGCTTCGCGTGCGGATCTCGTCGACAGCGGGCGCTCGCTGGCAGGCGCGATTCTCTCGCTGGGGGATGGCCTGCTCGCCCCCGTCCCGGCCGTGCCGCCCTTGCGAGATCGCCGTCTTACGTTGGGCGACGCCTCCAAGTACGAAACCTCGCTGCGCCCCTCGACCCTGGGAACGCCGCTGGCATCTGGCCCCACCAGCCTGCTCGCGATCGTCGACGGCCCGGTCAACCCAAGCATGCGCCTGTGGAACATCGACGACATCGGGCGGCCCCTGGTGGGCAGCCTGGCGACGGCTTTTGCCCAGCCGTTGTCGACCGACCAACTCCCTCATATTCGCGCGTGGAAGCTCCTGAGGCCCAGCCCCGAGATCGGTGGCATCCCCGGCGCTTTCGGGACTCGCAAGGATTTTTCCTGGGCCGAGTTGGAGTGGCGCTTGCGAGATCAGCCCGGGGTGACGGGGGACGCGTCGGTGACGCCGATCCCCAAATAGCCACCCTGCTTGACCCGGCCAAACGAGCAGGCCCGACGGATTGGGCCCAATCCCACCCGGTGCCGGCCTCGCCAAGGCCTTCCTCGAACGATGAACCTTCATGTCCCAACCCGCGCCCTGATCGCCTGTGCCGCCACTTTGTTCTGGCTCTCCAACGCACCCGGCGCCCTCCTCCCCGAACTCCAACCGGTGGATCGTGACGAACTGGCCCGCATGCCCGCGTCGGCCCAGCTTGTCGTCGCCGTGAGCGATGTGCAGGGGGTTCGCGCCACCCGCGCAGGCCAGGCCCTGGGTGAGTTCCTGACTGAGGTGGGCACCTGGAATCGCAGCCGCCAGGCCTGGGAAGCGCTGGCCGGCTCGCTCGGTTTTGCCCCGGGCGACGCGATCTCCCACCTCTCTTCCGGACGCGTGCTCCTCCTGGCCCAGGGGCTTGATTCCGAGAACCCCATGCACGCGCTGCTGGGGGCCGTCCCGCCGGATGTTGAACGCCGCGTGCGCGAGCGACTCCGCCCCGTCCCTCGTCAGGTCGAGGCGCAGACCTCCCTACTCACTCTGGAGGGAGGGGCCTTTTGGGTCGCGACCTCTCTCAACACCGACCCGCCGGGGGTGGACCTGCTGATCGCCCCCAAAGCCTCACAGGCGCTCTTTGAGGATGTCGCACCGGTGCTCAGTGGTCAGCCCGCCCCAGCGCTGCTGGGTGCAACGAGCGCGTTTGCAGCGATCAAAGGCCTGCGTCCCGGGGGTGTGGAGGTGCTGTACGCCGCCCCGGCGACCCCTGCCCAGTCCACGCCCGTCTTCGCACTCTCGGGCGACCTGACTTCGAACCTGGTCGACGCCCGGTTCGCCGCCACCCCTGAGATGCTCACCGAGCCGGTGGTTCACACCCCTTGGCCCGCGCGGGCCGCCGATGTGATGGGGCGAAACTCGCTTCTCTTCGTCGCCGGTTCGCCCACCTGGCCGGAGCCTCCAAAGCGGGCTGCCACCGGCGATCTCTTGGCCCAGGCCTCACAGACCCTGCTGGTGACCTTGCTGGGGAACCTCAATCTCACCCCGGAGCTAAAGTCCCACGTCAAGGGGGTCGCGATGTTCTCGGCCCAAGCCGAGCCCGAGGTCCCCGGGGCGCCCCTTGAGCCGTTGTCGCTCTCGATCGCCGTGCCGGTTGACTCGATGGCGTCGATCATCCCCAAGTTCGACCTCTTCATGGCCCGGTTTGCCGGAGCCGCCGACTTGGCCGGGGCCTCTGGTCCGCTCGCCGAGGCAGGCCAAGGCGCGGTTCGGGTTTTGTCTCTGAGCGCCAAGGAGCTTCCACTGCTGGCCGGGGCCTTCGGGGCCGGC
>JAKFUN010000203.1 GCA_021732675.1 Phycisphaerales bacterium | reverse complement strand
GCAACCCGCCAATCTCGCACGTCTCCGGGTCCTCCCCCCCCAGCCCCAGCATCACCGCCAGATCCGTCCCGTGCCCCTTGCCCGTCTTGGCCAGCGAGCCCATCAGCCGAACCCTCACGTGCCTGACCTTCGCCAGCCCGCCCCGGGCCTCCAACACCCCCAAAAACCTCTCCGCGGCTCGCCAAGGGCCCATCGTGTGCGAGCTGCTCGGTCCGACGCCAATCTTGAAAATGTCAAAGACGCTGATCGCTTCCATGCCAAAAGACTATCCCCCCTCGACCCACCGCACCCGGCGCCCGCCGAGGGGAGCAAGTCGGGGCACCGAATGCCCATCCGGTCTAAACTGAGGGCTTGGCAGAGCCCAACATCCATCAGAACTCCCACACGCCCATGCTCTCGGTCGTCGCCCCCGCTCACAACGAGCAGGAGAACATCGAGCCCCTGGTGACCGAGATCGAAAAGGCCATGACCGCCGCCCGAATCCCCTTCGAGGCGATCATCGTCGACGACGGCTCCACCGACCAGACCCGCGCCCGCCTGCTCGCCCTCATGCCCGATCGCCCCTGGCTCCGCTGCGTCGCCATGACCAACACCCCCAAGGGCAAAGGCAACGGCCAGTCCGCCGCCTTCCACGCCGGCTTCCGCGCCGCCCGCGGGCAACTCATCGCCGTCCTCGACGCCGACCTCCAGAACGACCCCGCCGACATTCCCAAAGTCATCGAGCTCATGCGCTCCAGCGGGGCCGACCTCGTCCAAGGCGATCGCTCTCACGCCCGCAAGGACAACGCCGTCCGCCGCGTCGGTTCCATCGTCGGGCGCCTCTTTCGGCGCTGGCTGCTGGGCGATAGTGTGCGCGATACCGGGTGTTCTTTGCGCGTCATGAAGCGTGAAGTAGCCCTCAAGCTCCCCCTGGAGTTCCGGGGGATGCACCGGTTCATCCCGATCATGGCCGTGCATCTGGGGTTCAAGGTGATCGAAATGCGCGTCTCGCATCGCCCGCGCGTGGCCGGTGAGACCAAGTACGGGTTCGGCATCACCCAGCGAGCCCTGCCCGGGTTGCACGACCTCTTCGCCGTTCGATGGATGAAGAGCCGCCGTCGCCCGACCGACAACGCCGAGGTGCTGCTCCCCGTCAACACCGAGCCCAAGCCCGCGGGCGTGATGGAGATGTCGCCGCGATGAGAGAGAAAAAGCGCCGCATCAAGTGGGAACCTTGGGCCGCGATGGTGGTGTTGATCGCCCTGGGCCTCTGGTTGGTCTGGAGCCCGTTGTCGAGCCTGAAGAGCCCCACCCCCCGCCCCGGCACAGAAACCACCGAGATCGTGATGGGTGCCAACAAGGGGATCGTCGAGGTCTCACGTCGCGACGGTGCCGAACCCAGCTTCCGAGTCCTTTGGCGGGGCGGCTTCGAATCCCCCGAGCTTACCGCCGCTCAGTTTCGCCAGACCTTCGGCGACGCCGCCTTCGCCTCCATCTCCGCCGCACCCCCCAGCCGCCTCTTTCGAGTCCTGCACATCACCACCTGGTGGAGCCTGGCCTGGGTCAGCGTCGGCTTCATCGGCCAGATGGCCTTCATGGGACGTCAGTTGGTCCAGTGGGTCTCCAGCGAAAAACACCGCCAAGTCATCGTGCCTCCCGCCTTCTGGTGGTTCAGCCTGGTCGGCGGCGTGATGCTCTTCGCCTACTTCGTCTGGCGACAAGAGTTCATCGGCGTCCTAGGACAATCCACGGGCATCGTCATCTACGCCCGCAACCTCCGCCTCCACTTCAAGCACGCTCGACGCCAGAAACACCTGGCGGAATCCGCCGGCGCAACTCCCGCCGCCACGGTCGGCAACCACTAGCCGATCAAAAATCCCTCAAAGCTGCAACAAAAACCAAACTTCGGACAGATTGTGCAATAATTCTTGGCACTTGGGTTGCTATTTTGCGTTCATGACGCACATTCACGACGTGGAAGTACTCCTCGATGGGCGGACACTCAAAATCGCTCGACCGACGCTGGCAGAAGCACTGCGAGCCGGGGTGGCCGCCGCGCAGGCCACGCAACGCATCGTCGTCGAAGTCAAAGGTGATGGCGAACGCATCCCTGACGAGCTCCTCGCCGACCCCTCCGACGAACTCACCTCCATTCGGGTCATTCAGCTCATCTCGGCAGACCCGCGCGAGCTCGTCGCCGGCTCCCTCCGCGATGCGGCAGGCGCTCTGGAACAGCTCCGCGAGACCCAGCAAGCCGCCGCCGACGCCATCCAATCCGGCGACATGACCAGCGCCTACGACCAGCTCGGGAGCGTTTTTAGCAGTTGGCAGGCGGTGCGTGAAGTCGTCGAGCGTGCCGGCGCCGTGCTCAATGTCGACGTCATGAACATCCCCCTCTCCGACGAGGTGCCCCCACTTACCCTCGCCGGCGCCACCGCCGACCTGCGCGTCCATCTCCGCGCCATCAAAGACGCCATGGGTCAGGAAGATGTCTCGGCCATGGGCGATATTTTGGCCTACGACCTGGACGCCGCGGCTTCGCGCTGGGCCAGCGCCCTCCTCGCGCTCGCAGTCGCCCTGGGCGGAAAAAGCCCATGAGCCCCGGCGCCTCGGGTACCGTCCGATCCGTCGCGGAGCTCATGGAAGAGGCTTCGCGGGCGATATTGAGTACCGCGTATTTCGACGCCGAAACCCTCTGCCTCAAGGCCATGAGCCGGGCCCGGGCCTCCAGCGACTTTGACATGATGGCCCGCATCGCCATGCCTCTGCAAGAGGCCCGGCGCCAGCGCCGCCACGAAGCCATCGACGCCGGGCGGGTCACCACCCTCCGAGATCTGACCCTGCGCGATTCGGGCCCGGGGTGCTTCCTCTTGGAGCCCCCCTTGGTCGGGGCCGATGCCCGGGTGGTGCGCGATCTGCTCTTTCGCAGGCATGTGCCGGCCCTGGTGCTGACCCGCGAGCCCGTGACCAGCAAGGGCCGCTGGCCCATCGTCGGCGTCGGCATCGGGCAGTTCCAGCCCGTGGTGGCCCGGGTGCAGGTGGCCCCTCCCCCGGGCGACACACCCACTCCGGATTGGCTTCTGGCCGCTCAGGAAGCCCTCGGCGACGCCGCCATCCTCAAAGTCAAGCCCGAGTGGCCCGCGGACCATCGCGTCGATGACATGTGGGAATACCTCGAAGCGGTGCCAGATCACGAAAAGCTAAGCCAAGCCTTCGCCGCCACCTGCCGCGATGCCGCCGCGATGCCCCAGCGCTCAGCGCCCAGACGCCGCTCCCCTTTCGACGACCCATTCAGCTTCTGATCAACCCTCGCATGACACGCCCGAGATGAGCCTTCGGGCCAATCCCGAGATCTTCAACGCAGTCATCGCCCAAGATAACCAGACCGGGTTTGAACTTTGCATGGCTGGCTTTCCGTTCTGCGCTCCGGGCGTCACGCGGCTGTCGGCAATTCAGGCGGGCCGGAAGATCACAATGACCCGCGACCATGAGCCGGCCAATCGCGGCAAAGAACATATCGGTCATGCCGATGATCGCGACCATCGGCTTGCATTTTGGGTATCGCGAACCCATCTTCTCCGCACGGAATCCAATCCACAGGAGTCCAATCAATGTCACAATCCATCCAAGCTCTTCACGATCAACTCATCGCTCGGCTCAAGGCCGGAAAGTTCACCGAAGGCATTCGGGAGTTTTACGCGGCCGATGCCACCGCGCAGGAAAACTCCGGCCCCCTGTCGCAAGGCCGCGACGAAATGGCCTCAAATGAGGAGCGGTTCCAGAAAAAAGTCACCGCTTTTCACGGCATCAATGTTCACGCCACCGCCATCGACGATCATGGTGGTGGCAGCGGCGTCGTCATGTATGAATGCACGATGCGATGGAGCCAGAACGATCGTGAAGGCATCGTGGCGGTGGATCAATCCGTCGTCGAACGGTGGAAATACGGAAAGATCACCGCGATCCGGTTCTACGGAAACTATGAGCCCGGCGAACTGCCAACCTGATCGGCCCCGCGGCTTTGCCCCTGGGTGGCCCGGCGGCCCCCGCCGGCCTTCAGCATCTTCTGCTTTCGTCTCAGGATTCGCCCGAGCTTCAGTGGCGGGCCGTATGAGTTTCAGTCGCGATCCGTATGACCTCCGAGGAGTTCATCCTCGCCCCCTCCAAGCCTCGTCGCCTCCTGCGCCCTCGCAGGTTTCGCCCGCGGCTCATCTCAGGCCCCCGGCCTTCACCAGCCTTCTCACCAGAAACTCCACCTGCGCGTTCTTCGCCTCGTTGCCAAACCGCCCAAACCCCCCGTGCTCGCTCGGTGCGCCCGTCGCCGGCCACGTCTTGAGCTCGATCAGCCCAGGGTCCGCGCCCGCCGCGATGTAGCGCTCCCGCAGCCTCACCAAAAAACCGCGCAGGGTTTCAACCGGCACCACCTCGTCCACTTCACAATGCAGCGCCAGCAGCGGCACGGGCGCAAACCCCTTCAGATGCTTCGACGGATCGATCGCCAACACCTTCGCGCGATCCTGCTCCACCCCCCAAGGCGGGCGCGACGCATCCGCAGGAAAGTACATCGCCTCGAAATCCCCCGTCGCCCCCTCGATCGCCCCACACACAAAATCATGCCCCGCGCACAGCCGGTGCAGCGTCGTCATCC
>JAKFUN010000070.1 GCA_021732675.1 Phycisphaerales bacterium | reverse complement strand
TAGCCATGTGGCGGCCCCGCCCGCCACCCCTTCTACCCTCGCCAATGCCCTTTCCCCACGGCAAAACCCTCATCGCCCCCTCCATCCTCTCCGCCGACTTCGCCCGCATGGGCGAGGAGTGTTCGCACATTCTGGCGGCGGGGGGCGACCTGCTCCATCTTGACGTCATGGACGGGCACTTTGTCCCAAACCTCACCATGGGCCCCGACCTGTGCCGCGGGCTGCGCCGGGCCCTGGCGAACGCGTACCTGGATGTTCACCTCATGGTGACCGACCCGGGTCAATACGTCGAGACCTTCGCCAAGGCTGGGGCGAACAACTTCACGTTTCATGTCGAAGTGGTGGAGCCCGGGGCGATCGGGGCCTTGCGCGACCGGGTGAAGGCGGCCGGCATGGACGCTGGGCTGGCGATCAACCCTCCGACCCCGGTAGAGCGGATCCTGCCGCACGTCGCGGGGTTTGATCTGCTTCTGGTGATGTCGGTCAACCCGGGGTTTTCCGGCCAGGCGTTCATCGGCAGCGTCCTGGAAAAGACGCGCCTGGTCCGACGGGCGATCGGCCCCTTGTCACCCGGCGGCCCGCGCGTCCAGATGGACGGGGGCATCTCGCCCCTGAACGCGGGGCAGGTGCGCGAGGCCGGCTGCGACGTGCTGGTGGCGGCGTCGGCGCTGTTTGGAAAGCCTGCGGGCGAACGGGCCGGGGTCGTCTCGCAGTTGCGAGGCTGACCTCCCAAGCCCGCAAAAGCCGTCCCGTCGCAAACGCCCGGGATGAGGGTGCAGCCCGAATCCCGAGATGGGCCGGGCGACCAACCCTCAGCCCTTTGGCACCTGCGTGAAGTCCGTCTTCTTTTAAGACCGTCTCATTCCGCGTTATCTCGGGATTCGCTTCGCTCATCCCGGGCGTGGAGCAACGCTCACATCCCCAAAAAGTTCGCCAGCAGCTTCGGCCCTTCAAGCGTCAAAAAACTTTCGGGGTGAAACTGCACACCCTCCAGCGGCTTCTTGTGCTTCTCCGCCCACACCCGCCGCAACCCCATCACCACCCGACGCGGCTTGCCCGTCACTTCGTCCGTCTCCTCTGCCCACGCCGAGACCTCGTACCCGTCCTTCCCCGGCACGACTTCGGGAATCGTCTCAGGCAGCACCACCAGCGAGTGGTAGCGAGTCGCCTCAAATGGATTCGAAAGCCCCGCAAATATGCCTCGCCCATCATGATGAATGAGGCTCGTCTTGCCATGCATGGGGACGACATGCCTGGTCACCGTCATTCCCTCCATGTCGGCCATGGTCTGGTGCCCGAGACACACCCCCAGCACCGGCACTTTGCCCGCAAACGCCCCGATGATCTCCGCCGAGCACCCCGCTTCCTTCGGCGTACACGGGCCCGGCGAAATAATCACTCGGTCCGGGCCCTTGCCCTGGTTGAGGGCCGCGGCTTCCCGCGCGTTGATCTCGTCGTTGCGCACGACCAACAAATCTCGTCCGACCTCCAGCGAGCGATCAATCTCGCCCAGGCGCTGCACGAGGTTCCAGGTGAAACTGTCGTAGTTGTCGATGAGGAGGATCACGCGTGCAGGATAGGTGAACGAGCGTGGTGCGTCGCGCTACCGGGGACGATTCTCCCAGCTCCACCGGGCGGAATCATCGAGCACGGTGATCTTGGCTCGCTCCAGCAGTTGCCGGGCCAGCCGGTCCATCGCGAGCCGCTCAAGCCGACGGCGGGCCTTGGCTTCCACCCGTGCTTGCTCGGAGGCGCTGGGATCCGCCTCCGCGGGTAGTTTCTGCTCGACATAGAAAAGCGTGAACCCCCGGCCGGTATCGATGGCTTCAGGAAAGAGCCCCAGGGGTGGGTCTTGCATGGCGCTACGCAGGGCCGGGGGCAGGGATAGGTCAGCCGGGCTCATCGGTTCGACGACCCCCCCGGCCGGCCCCGAGGGGTCGGTGCTGAACTGGCTGGCGAGCCGCGAGAAAGTAGTGAGTACGTCGTCGGTGTCGGCGCTCAGGCGCACACGAATGTCCGCGGCCAGTTCGCGAGTGGGAACGGTCAGCACTCGGGCCCGAACCTTCGGACCAAACTCGACCCCTAACGCGGTCTTGAGGTCTTCCGGGGTGAACTCCACGCTGGGTGAGGCCAGCACACGAAGTTTGGCGTTGCGAGCCAGCAATGCGTCAAAGCGGGCCGGGCCCAGGCCGCGCTGGCGGCGCAGACGCTCGATCACCACGCCGGTCTGCTCACTCGTCACGTTCCCGTCACTGACCAGCGCCCCCAGTACGAGCTTGAGTTCCTCTTGCGAAGCGTCGGCGGGAAGGACAATGGATGAGGCCGCCAGCTCGCGATCCAGAAGGGCGTCCAGGGCGGCTTCTTCAATGGCGACGCTTCCCGCGGCTTCCAGGGCGACGGCAGCGACGTTGTCGGAGCTGAGCCGCAGCCCATCGACGATGGCAAGCGTGCGCGGGCCGTCGGGGGCGTTCAACGCGGGGGGCTGAGCGACGCCGAGCCCGGGCACTGGCCGTGCGCGGTTCAAGGTCGTCTCAGCGCAGCCGAATAGGCCAAGCCAGAGCAGCCCGATGGCGAGCCAGCCCCCTCGCTCCGAGGCCGGGGTGGACACAACGCGACGGGACTGCGGGGCGAGTGTCGGCATGGAGGCGGATGCTCCGGTGGGGGATACTCAAAGACCAAAGCCACCCAGTCTACGGCCCGGAAGCGGGCGGGCCAGGCGCAGCCAAGCGACCGAGAGCCCAGGAGCGGGGATGCGACATGGATCGGCGCCGGCGGCGTTACGCAAAAAGTGAAAGTTTTTTCGGATCCTGCGGATTATGGACCCTCGTACGTCTAGGGGCTAAAAAACCCGGAAATCGCGGGTTTTCTGAAGTGAGCGGTCGCAAAAAGACTCAAGGGTTGGATTTTGTTTGGCTAAAAGTGCAGTCACGACCAAAAAAAGACGTTGACACGATCTGAATCGTTCGGGTAGCCTGTCCAGCATCGTCGCACGCGTCGCGGACCAGGAACCAAGGTCGGCGGCGGGGGCAGGGTTCGGTCGCCTTGAGCTCAAGGGTGACCGGGGTCAAGTTATCGGGGGTGTTCGTCGAAGAGTAAGGTGGGGTTGAGCTGAGCCAGAGTGTGGTTTGATCTGATCAAACGTTTGGAACGGAGGCTGGGCATGGTTCACAATGTTGTGGCAAAGGCGTTGCGGGGAGAGATTGGCGCACGTCGCGGCAATCGCGGGTTCACGCTCATCGAACTGCTGGTGGTGATCGCGATCATCGCCCTGTTGATCGGGATCTTGCTCCCGGCGCTGGGCCAGGCCCGCAAGGTTGCGAAGCTGGCCATCAGCCAAGCCAACCTGCACACCTACGGCACTGGCATCGCCAGCTACGCCGCGGACTTCCAGGACAAAATCTGCTCCTACACCTGGACGCCCGCATTCGTCGCCTCCATCACCGCCGGAAACAGCGATCCGAACGTGCAGGGCCTTACCGCACAGGACGATATCGCGGCCGCCGCCGCCCAGGCGACGAACATCATTCGCCGTCGAGCCGGTCGCGGACCTGGTGACTTCGACCAGCCCGACTTGTGGATCCCCCACGTGCTCTATTCCCACCTGCCCATCGTCGACTACTTGGGCATTACCCTCCCCTCGAAGGCGGTGGTGTGCCCGGAGGACGTCAGCCGCAACGCCTGGCAGAAGCAGCCCAACGCCTTCGGCACCTCGGCGGTTTTCGGGCTGGGGCCTGTGCCCTCGGGCGCGGACTCGGCGACCGGGAAGCGCTGGCCCTACAGCTCGTCCTACGAGTTCGTGCCGGCCAGCTACTCGCCAGATCGCGGCGCGACCGTTGCTCAGGGCGCTACGCATCGCACCTACGGCTCGGCAATTGGAACATTGGACGGAAAGCTCGGCAAGCGTAAGTACGGGGACATTAACTTCCCGTCGCAAAAGGTCGCGGTGATGGACTCCATCTCCCGCCACTTCGGCAAACGCAACTACTTCTACTCCCAGGCTCAGGCTCGCATTCCCCAGCTCTTCTTCGACTACTCAGTTCAGGTAAAGCTCACCGGCAGCAAGAACTCCATCGCCGAAGACGCCAATGACGGGTGGAACCCCTCCGCCAAAGGCAATCAGCTCATCACCACAACCTTCACCTACGACCCGGAAACCTGGGAATCCGCCCCCAATGCCAGCGGCAGCTTTTCGGGGGAGACCTCCGGCGGCCCCTCCGATGGCGTGCAGTACACCGGCTTCTACCGCTGGACCCGCGGCGGCCTCCAGGGCGTGGACTTCGGTGGCTCCGAGCTCAAGACCACCGGCTGGAACTAACCCAGGCCCCGACAACCGCTCCTCGCTCCCCCACACCCCGCTCCGGCGGGGTGTTTTTTGTTTAGGCTCAAACAGTGGCCAAAGATTGGTCATCGAACCACCTCACCCCGGCGCGATGGGTGAAACACCCAGCACCAGACAGGCACCACCAGGAGTAGCGTCATGAAGGTTTACATCGCAGACAAGTTTGAAAAGAGCGGGATCGACGGGCTCAAGGCTTTGGGGTGTGAGGTCGTCTCGGAGCCCGATGTCGGGGCCGACGGGCTGCCCCAGGGGCTCGCCCGCGTCATGCCCGCCGTGTTGGTGGTTCGTTCGACCAAAGTCCCCAAGGCGAGCGTCGAGGCCGC
>JAKFUN010000125.1 GCA_021732675.1 Phycisphaerales bacterium | reverse complement strand
AGGCGCTGGGGGGCATGGTGCGGCACGATTCGACGGTGGTGGTCTTTGGGTGTGCCGCGGACAAAGACGTGGTGGGGATGCTCAAGGCCCTGGCGCAGGGGGCGGACAAGGTGATCTTCACGCGGGCAACCGGCAACGCCCGGGCGGCCGACCCGCGCGAACTGCACCGAAAGTTCGCCGAGATCTCTCCCAAAATGTCCCAGGTCGCCCCGACGGTCAAGGACGCCATCAATCTGGCCCATCAGGCGATCAATCGCGACGACCTCATCCTTGTCACTGGATCCTTCACGATTGCGGGCGAGGCCAAGCGGCTTGTGATGGATCGCGACAAGAAGCCACGGGCAGAGGCCTCGACGATTCGCGAGGTCAAGCCGGGGGGAAGCACTCCGGAAGCCGCGGCGAAGAAACGCGGTCGCGGACGGGGCTGAGAACCCCCGCCTTTGGCTTGGATCCCGTTGCGTCGGGTTGGACCCCACGATCAGAGGGCCTAAGAATCGCCCTCAGCCATGACGCAGCCCCCACCATCGCATTCGCCCGAGCCCGGACACCCGTTTCGCTACACGGCGCGGCTGGCGGACGAGATCGAAACCCGCTGGCAGCACCAGTGGGAGGCGGGCCGCGCGTATGTCTCGCCCAACCCGGGAGAACCTGGGTTTGATGCATCGGCCCCCAAGTTTTACTGCTTGGACATGTTTCCGTATCCGAGCGGGGCCGGGCTGCACGTGGGGCACCCCGAGGGGTACACCGCCACGGACATCGTCACGCGGTTCAAGCGGATGAAGGGGTTCCGGGTTCTGCACCCCATGGGGTGGGATGCGTTTGGGCTGCCTGCGGAGCAGTACGCGATCCAGACGGGGGTTCACCCGGCGATCACGACGCGCAAGGCGATGGACAACTTTCGCCGCCAGCTCTCGCGATTCGGGTTTTCGTATGACTGGTCGCGCGAGTTCGGGACGATCGACGATGACTACTACCGATGGACGCAGTGGATTTTTCTGAAGCTCTACGACGCGTGGTTTGACGAGAAGGCCGCGCCAGCAGGGGAGCATGGGCTGGTGAAGGGCCGCCCGGGGCGGGGAAGGCCGATCCGCGAGCTGGTCGGCATGCTCGAACGGGGCGAGATCGCTGCGCGGGTGAACCCCAAGGCGGACGAAGCCAGGCCGCTGGATCGGACCCCGGCGTCGTGGGGAGACTGCACTCCGGACGAAAAGCGGCAGATCATCGACAGCTATCGCCTCGCGTATCTCTCGACGACCACGGTCAACTGGTGCCCCAAGCTGGGCACGGTGCTGGCCAATGACGAGGTGATCGACGGGCGCAGCGAGCGGGGCGGGTTTCCGGTGCTGCGCAAGCCGCTCAAGCAGTGGATGTTCCGCATCACGGCCTACGCGGAGCGTCTGCTGAGGCAGATCGAAGGGCTGGAGTGGCCCGAGAGCACGCGAACGATGCAGCGCGAGTGGATCGGCAGGAGCGAGGGGGCGGAGATCGAGTTTACGATTGTTTCGGCGCGCGAAAAACTCAGTTTGCGCGTCTTCACCACCCGGCCCGACACGCTCTTTGGGGCGACGTACATGGTCGTCGCGCCGGAGCACCCGCTGTGCGCCCGGGCCCTGCGCGACGACGACATTGCCGACCCCACCCGCGACGTTCTCAATGAGTACGTCAACGCCACGCGCCATCGCAGCGACACCGAACGCCAAGAGAACAAGGTCAAGACCGGCGTCTTCACCGGGTATCACGCCATGAATCCGGCGACCGGGGAGAAGATTCCCGTGTGGGCCAGCGATTATGTGTTGATGGGCTACGGAACCGGGGCGATCATGGCGGTGCCCGCGCACGACCAGCGCGACTTTGAGTTTGCCCAGACTTTCAAGCTCCCCATTCGCGACGTGGTCTATCCGCGGGCGGTGGTGGCCATGAAGTTCTTCACCGAGCAGGCCTACCCCGAGGGCGAGGCGGATGGAAACTGGCGCGAGGAGCTGGCCGACTTCTTGGGGCTGGTGACGAGCAGCGCCCGGGAGAATGAGCCGCTGGACGTGGTCCTCACCGTCTCGCGCGAGCGCCGCAAGCAGCCGGCGGTGGAGGTCGACCCGCCCGAGGTCGGCGCCCGACGTGGCGGGACGCGCGCCGTCTGGCTGGAGTTGCTGGACGAACTTCAAATATCGAGCTTCACGGACCTGCGCCGGCGCTTCGAGGACCGCGCGTATTACGCCAAGTTCGGCCAGGCCTTTGGCGAGCCAGGGGTGGCGGCCAACTCGGCGAATGCGTCGATCTCGCTCAACGGGCTCGCGACGGGAGCGGCCAAGGAGCAGATGCTGGACTGGCTGGACCGGGCCGGATCGGGGAGGCGAAGGGTGAACTATCGCCTGCGCGACTGGACCTTCAGCCGCCAGAGGTATTGGGGTGAGCCCTTCCCGATTGTCTACGACCAGGCCGGCAACGCCTACCCGGTGCGCGAAGAAGTCTTGCCGGTGAAGCTGCCCGAGTTGGCGGACTACGCGCCGGTGGACAGCGAAGAACCCAAGCCCCTGCTGGCCAAGGCCACGGAGTGGGTGAACACCACCGCCGGGGCAGCGGGGGTGGACCCTGCATTGCTCGCCCCGGCAACCCCCGTCCGGCGCGAGACCAACACCATGCCCGGCAGCGCGGGGAGCAGTTGGTACGCCATCCGCTACTGCGATGCCAAGAACAATGAGCGGTTTGTGGGCGAGGCGGCGGAGAAGGCGTGGATGGGGGCGGGGGAAGATGGCCGCGGCTGGGGCGTGGACCTGTACCTCGGCGGCAGCGAGCATGCGGTGGGGCACTTGCTCTACTCGCGCTTCTGGCAGAACGCGCTCTATGACCTGGGGTTTGTCAGCACGCCCGAGCCCTTCCGCAAGCTCTTTCACCAGGGGCTGATCACCAGCTTTGCCTTTCAGCGGGCCGACAAGACGCTGGTGGCGTCAGACGAGGTGGACGAGCCCACGGAGGGGATGTTTGTCGAGCGGGCGACCGGCAAGCCCTTGAAGCAAATTGTCGCCAAGATGTCCAAGAGCCTGAAGAACGTCGTCAACCCCGACGACGTGATCGCCGAGTTCGGGGCCGACACCTTCCGGCTCTACGAGATGTACATGGGCCCGCTCGAAGCCAGCAAGCCCTGGAACCCGCGCGACATCAACGGGCTGTTTCGCTTCTTACAACGCCTGTGGCGCCTCGTGACCGACGAACAGACCGGGGCGTTGCGCGAGACCGGCTCACCCGATGCCGAAATCGAGAAGCAACTGCATCGCGTGATCGCCAAAGTCGGGGTCGACATCGAAGCCCTCTCCTTCAACACTGCCATCGCTTCGATGATCGAACTCGTCAACGCCTGCAGCGCTCTCGACAAGCCCGGGCACGACAAAGCACAAGGCGTGCTGACCCGCGACCAGATGTCGCGCCTGGCCCTGGTCTTGTCCCCGTTCGCGCCGCACCTGGCGGAGGAGATCTGGACGCGGGCGGGCAACACCTCGCTGGCCTCGACCTCGCGTTGGCCAACGCACGACGCTTCCCAGCTTGTGGACAGCGAGATCGAGGTGCCGGTGAGCGTCATGGGCAAGATGCGCAGCAAGGTGATGGTGCCGGCGGGGGCGGACGCGAAGATGCTGGAAGCCGCGGCTTTGGCAGACGCCAAGATTCAAGAGCTCATCGCGGGCAAGACGGTCAAGAAGATCATCGTGGTGCCGGGAAAGATGGTGAATCTGGTGCTGGGGTGAGCAACGTGCCACCATGATGCGCTCCGCAACCTGGTGGGATCGACGGGGCCTTTGCAAGACCCACCAAAGCCACCAAGAGCCACGAGAATCCCGCCGAGCCCGGATCTTCGTTCCACGGTTATGTCCTGGGCGCAAACTCTTGAGGCGGGTGTTCCCGCCGGGTCGGATGGCGGAGCACCCCGTGCTTGGTCGCTGCCTCTTCGATCGCGCCCGCAGCGATCGCGGCTCCGTCCACCTCGCCCACCGGCCCCGCCACCTCGCGGGCCCGGGCCAGAAACGCCGGGTCATCGAGAACGCGCTTGAGCGATTGAACCAGGCGAGAAGCGCTCAGCCGCGAGCGCCGCAAGGTCGTCGAGACACCAAGCCGGTAAGCCCGGGCAGCGTTGTCGAACTGGTCGTGACTGTGCGGGACGATCACCGTGGGGCGACCTGAGCGCAAACCATGGGCGGTGGTGCCGATCCCCCCGTGATGCACCGTGGCGGCGCATCGCGGCATGATCGTCGAAAACGGGACATAGTCAAACGCCCGGATCGTCTCCGACAGCCCCTGAGGCTGGCACCCGGAGTTTCCCACGAGCAGCACGCCGGGGCGATCGAGTTGCCGGCAGGCGTCGGCGGCGATGTCGTAGAACTTCCCCGCGACGTGGACCGCCGCGGTGCCC
Organism: Phycisphaerales bacterium; assembly: GCA_021732675.1. Lineage (GTDB taxonomy): Bacteria > Planctomycetota > Phycisphaerae > Phycisphaerales > UBA1924 > RI-211. Next base: position 292 of record JAKFUN010000125.1, on the reverse strand, counting down.
AGCGAGAAGAGGATCGGGGGCCGCCCCTTGGCTTCACACTCGCCTAGGAAGGCATCGAGCTCGGGCTGGCGGGTGTGCTGGGCGGGGTTGGCGTCGAACCACGGAAAGCCGCACACCAGGCTGAACTTGGGGTCGCTTTCGAAGGGGGGCCGAAACTGCGGCGCCCAAAGGCCCAGGCAAAGCGCGGCATCGCGGGTGGAATACAAGTACATGTTTCGCTGGGCGGGCAAACCCCGCTCGCGGCGCATTCGATTGATGGGCCCGTCGAACATAAAACGGAGCATGCTCCCCC
>JAKFUN010000118.1 GCA_021732675.1 Phycisphaerales bacterium | reverse complement strand
AGCCCCTCCAGCGCCCTGGCCCACGCCGACATTCTGAGCATCGACATCCCGGGTGACACGCAGGAGGTCTACCAACACCTCGGAGGACAAGGCCAACTCGACGCCCAGCGCGAACGTGTCGCCGAGCTCATCCGCAGAGCTTTCGAGGGCGGCAAGCCCGGCACGGCCTTGCCGCTGCCCCGCCCCTGGATCGTCCCACGCATCGAGCGCCGCGATGAGACCTACGGCGAGATCGAAAACTTCTACCATCGCTGGCTGCTCGCCTGCGGCGCCTGTGTCATCGACCCCCCCCGCCAGCTCTACCCCGACCAACGCATCGAAGCTTTGCCCGCCCCGGCCAACGTTCTGGCATCCACCCCCGGGCAGACGCTGGACGTCGACTCCGACGCCACGGTCTACGACGGCGCGGGCCAGCGCCTGGGGTCGCTCCACGAGCAGAGCATTCTCGACTTTGCCGGGCTGGCCGCCGAGGTGACCCCTTGAGCGGGGCGACCGCCATCATTCTGGCCCGAGGCGGGAGCAAGGGCGTGCCGGGAAAGAACACCCGCATGGTCGCCGGCAAGCCGTGCATCGCGTGGACGATCGAGCTGGCCCAGCGCTCGCGGCACATCGCCCGGGTGGTGGTTTCCTCCGACGACCCCGCAGCCCTCCACATCGCCCAGCAGTTGGGCGCTCTGGCACTGGTTCGCCCGCCTCACTTGGCCCACGATACCGCCCGCGTCGACGATGCCGCCCGCGATGCCCTTACCCGCCTGGACCATGACGAACACACAGCCATCGTAATCCTCTACGCCAATGTCCCGGTCCGCCCCGAGGGGGTGCTGGATCGCTGCCTCGAACTGCTCGCCTCCAGTACTGCGGACAGCGTGCAAACCTATCAGCCCGTCGGAAAGTACCACCCCTGGTGGACGGCCCGCGTCGATCCCGCGAGTGGTCAAGTGGGCCCGTGGGAAGGCGAGTTGCTCAATCACGGCGTCTTCCGCCGTCAGGATCTTCCCCCCGCCTTCATCCCCGACGGAGCCGCCATCGCGCTCACACCCCGGGCCCTGCGCCTCGAAGTTCCGGGCGTCGTCGCGGGCCCTCACGCGTTCTTCGGCCGCGACCGTCGCGGGATCATCAACCCCGAGGGCTCGGTCGTCGACATCGATCAAGAGACCGACCTTCTCGTCGCCGACGCGATCTTGCGCCAGGCCCACGCCGGAGCGACCCCGCGATGAAGATTGGAACCACCGAGATAGGCCCCGGGCACGATCCCTACGTCATCGCCGAGATCGGCGTGAACCATGATGGCGAGCCCGCCCGCGCCTTGTCGCTCATTCGCCTGGCGGCCTCAGCCGGGGCCGATGCCGTGAAGTTCCAGCTCTTCGAGGCCGATCGCCTTATGAGCCGCGCCTCCAAGCTCGCCGCCTATCAAAAGGCCGCCGGCGAAACCGACCCGGTCGCCATGCTCCGCCGCCTCGAACTCTCCCTGAGCGACCTGCGCGACTGCGTCGCTGAGGCCCATCGCCTGGGGATTCACGCGATCGTCAGCGTCTTCAGTGTCGAGCTTGTAGGGCCCGCCCGCGAACTGGCGTGGGATGCCTTCAAGTCCGCCAGCCCCGACATCATCAATCAGCCCCTGCTGATGGCCATGGCCGACACCGGCAAGCCGCTCATCGTCAGCACCGGCGCCAGCACCCCCGACGAGATTTCGCGGGCGGCAAGTTGGCTGAAAGGGGCCCGCGATCGCGTAGCTTTCTTACAGTGCGTGAGCGCGTATCCGACCCCGCTGGAAGCCGCGGCTATCGAAGGGATCGCCGGCGTGCGCGCCGCGTCGGGTGAGCCCGTGGGGTACAGCGACCACACGGCGGGCGAAGCCACCGGGGCCGTGGCCGTCGCCCACGGCGCGAGCATTCTCGAAAAGCACTTCACCGACTCTCGCCAGCGCACCGGCCCGGACCATCGCGCGTCGCTCGAGCCCGCCGGCTTCGCTCGCTATGTCGCGCTGGCCAAGGCCGCGCGGGCTGTCGATCCCAGGCCCGGCGTCAAGGTGGTTTTGCCCATCGAAGAAGACGTGAGGCGCGTCTCCCGTCAGTCGCTGGTCACCACTCGAGCCCTGGGTCCCGGGCATGTGCTGAGCCGCGCGGATCTGACCATCAAGCGCCCGGGGACTGGGCTGGCGCCCTTCGAGCTGGATCGCGTCATCGGTGCCACCCTCACGCGAACGATCGAAGCCGACATGCCCCTCTGTCGCGAGGATCTCGCCAAGTAATGCATCGTGCGCGATGACCCAGCGCCCAACGAGCCCGACACGCCAGCGCGCGTCACCTTCGCGTCGCCGCGCCGTGGCAACCCTCGTTGGCGCGGCGGGCCCATAGACGCCGCCCCCCGCGATCCAAATGAATAAGCCGCCCCGTACAAAAGGGGGCGGCTTGGTGAGGGGCTCTGAGTGTGGGGCATCAGGCCGCCATGCGGCGTTTGACCTTGACGGGTGCCTTCTCGGTCGTCTGCATGGGCTTGGCGATGGGCAACTCGGTCTCGGGCTTGAGCGTGAGCATGTCCACCAGGTCCGCCGGGCTATACGCCCACTGGCTGGCGCCGATCTCCTGGGCCAGCCCGTCGGCCCGGTTGAAGACCCCGCCACCCACGACCACGCGGGTTTCGCGACAACTGCCGTTGCGCTTCAGCGTATCGATGATCTGACGGACCCCCGGCAGGTCGCTGGCCGCCGAGGCAAACAGGAGCAGAATGTTCGGCCGCCGCTCCTGAACCTGAGCCAACAGCTCGTCGGCGGGCACGCCCCCGCCCGCAAAGGTGACGGCAAAGCCGTTGGCCTCAAGCAGGTCGCAGGCGATCTGGGCCGCCAGTTCTTCCCCCTCGCTCGTCCCACAGGCTGCGAAGACGGTCTCGCGGAACGGGGCCTGCACCGCCAGCTTGCCCGCGGCCTGGTCCACCAGCATCCGCAGCAAACGCGTCGACATCTGGTAGCTGATGCTCGTCATCTGGTCGCCCCGGTGCAGCTTCTCGATCAGCTCATGCACGGGCCAAAACAGCTCGCTCAGCACCGTCGGCGCGGGGACGTTGGCCGTCTCCTGCACAATGGCGCGGGCGGCGGGACGATCTCCGGCAACAAGGGCTTCAAACAAACGCTCAACAAGGATTTCCTGGCTCATCGGGTGGCTCCGTGTACTGGCTCGACCAAAGTCGGCGTGGTTCCACCACGGCGTACCCAAACAGATGGAAATGAACCCAAAGCCTGATCCCCCGGCCAGGGTGCCGCACAAACAAATGGTGCTGCGGCAGGTGGTCTATCGGAGTCAAGCTAGGAAAGCATGGATTTTGAGAGGGCCTCCGCGCAAGCTTGTGGTCCCAAAATTACCTGGACCGATAACGCGTGTGAGGGTCCCTTGGTCCGTATAAGCTGCCAAAAACCTGCTCATCCAGCCCTTATAGCCCGATAACAAGCACAGATGCCAAGGGAAAGGCTGGTGGCCGTGACGTCTCGGAAACCCACTCCCCCGATCGAGGCGACCATCTGCGCCCGCGACATAAACGTCCCGACCGACGCAGGTAAGTACTTGTAAGCACCCGTCTTATCCGCGCTGATCGCCGTGGCAGTCAGGGGCATAATCCGGCGGCAATACAGGTTATTGAACCACCTCATAAGGGGGATACGGGGCTGATCGAACTCCAGAACGATTAAACGGCCCCCAGGGCGCAAGACCCGCGCGAACTCGCGAAGGGCCTTGACGGGGTCAGCGACGTTGCGGATCCCGAAGGCGATCGAGACCACATCCGCGCAGGCGTCGGCGAGGGGGAGGTTCATGGCGTCCCCCTCAAAAAAGCTGAGTTTGGGGCGGTTGAGGTCGCGCTCGCGCTTGGTGAAGGCCACCTTGAGCATGGCGTGGGTGAAGTCGATGCCCATGACTTGCGAGGCTTGGGTGCGGGCGAAGGCCTGGGTGAGGTCGCCGGTGCCGCAGGCCACGTCGATGACGGTGTCGCCCGCCTTGACTCCCGCCGCTTTGACCGCAAAGCGCCTCCAGCGCTGGTCCATGCCGAGCGAGTGAACCCGGTTGTTGAGGTCGTAGGAAGGGGCGATAGCCTCGAACATACGACGAACCTTGTTGGGTTTGTCGTCGTTGGCGTGCGGGTTCTGGAGTTCAGCGTCGTTCCAGGCGCCTGGCGGGGGATTGGCGGGGAGAGGGTCGGGCACGGTAGATGGTAGGGATTCGCCGCGGGGTGCTACTTGGATCTGGGGTGAAGCGATCTGGGGTGAAGCAGGGCGAACTGGGCCCGGTGCCGCGCCCCGCCCAGGTCGAGAATGTCATAGCGCGAAGCCCGCAAGGTGGGGTTGAGGAGAATGTGGTCGATGGCGATGATGGGCCACTGGCGCGGGTAGGTGTAGGCGGGGCCGGCGCCGGCGTCGTCGAAGGCGTAGTGCATGTTGGCGTGCAGAAGCTCAATGGAGAACGAGCCCCGTGGGGTGTTGCAGTCTCCCATGATGATGTCAGGGGCGGGGAACCCCGGCGACTGCGCGGCGGGTTCGGGTTGATCCAGCCCCGAGTCCAGCCGGCGCATCACAGGCCCGCGAAAGGCGTCGATGGCGTGGCGGGCTTCAAGAAACGCCCGGCGCCGGTCCATCCATACATCGCTGGGCATGTCGATGCACCACATAATGATCGGCCCGCCCAGTGCGGGGATGTCGACTTCGAGCCACATGGCCTCCCC
>JAKFUN010000213.1 GCA_021732675.1 Phycisphaerales bacterium | reverse complement strand
TTGGGCTGCCGGCTGGGCCTGGGTTTTGTCTTTTTTGCCCAGTCCACCCTGGGCCATCGCCCGCTCACTGACCCCGGAGAGCGTGAGAACCGTCGCCAAAGCAATGAGTGAAGCTCGCGAGCGCATGGGTCAACTCCGGTGGCGGCCGCTCGGCGCAAGAGACATCCCGACCAAGCGACTCCACAACTATATGGACGCCCGGCGGGGGGGACCGGTTCCCATCCTGAGTGGCCTAGGGGCCGCGCGGCCAATCGCGAGGCTGGTCCATGGCGCCGGCAGGTTGGGGATGGAAGCGAATGCGCTCACTCGAGACGCGCGATCGGTCATGCTTGCGGCACTCAAGGCGCGGTGGCTCGACCCCGTGCCAAGCATCTCGATGGGCCTGCCGCCATCACGGCGTGCTCGTGACGCTCGCACGATTGGCTTGAAAGCCGATTTCCTGCCAGGTCGCAACTGCGGTCTGCGGGCCGGTGAACATGCCCCACAGTCCGGCGGGCATGCGCTGGGGCAGGGCTGGGGTCTTGACGACACGGCTGAGACAGGGGATGTGCCAGATCCGGCTGGCACTGTCCACGCCAAACAAGCCAGTCTCGTGATGGCTCCCAAGGTAACTGTACGTCGAAAGTTGCGAGATGGTGGTGGGCCAGAAGTTGGTGGCCACCACCACGACGCGCTCGCTGTCTTCGATGGTGCCAAAGCGCCAGTCGTTGCCCCCCTGGCCAGGATCAACCGGGACCCAGGCAAGACCCTTTTCGGGATCAACCGCGGCGAACTCGACCCAGAACCGGGCACGCTTGAGCTTGTTCGAGGCCTTCAAGAGCTCGCTCGCGTATCGCTCCAGGGGAGAGGGGGCCTTGGGCTGCGAGCTCGCGGCTGGCCAGGGCGTCATCAATGCTTGCGAGGGGCTGGTGCCCGCGTGAGAGGGCCACGAGCCGCCCTTGCTCATGGGCCATCGGAACATCGGCGCATCGGGCCAACCCTTCATTTTGGCCTTGAGGGCTTGGTCGGCCGCGAGCTTTTCCCGCTGCTTGTTGTCGCGTTCTTCGATCTGGCGGCGGAGCTCATCGGGCGAGCGCCCGACCTTTTCGCCCGGCACATCCGCGAGCCGGCGGGCGAGTTTCTTTTCCTCGCTGCGTTCGGCCTCGAAGCCGATCATCACTCGGGCGGGGAGCCCGACGGCGCGGTATATAGCCGCCAGGACGCAGGCCCGCTCCGCGTCATTGGCTTCCCGGGTTTCCATCACGGTCAGCACGTTGCGAACGTAGAAACCAGCGCTGGTCCCGACGATGGGCGGCACATCCGCCCCGGGGGTAGCATCCACAAATGCAATTTCCTTGTGAGATACGAGCCCATAGGTGTGCGCGCTGAAGAGTTGGGCCGTGCCGACCGGCTTGAGCTCTGGCAACACCGCGGCGGCGATCGCCTGCGCCAGGGCCATCGGCGAGACGTCTTTGGGATCCTTCACACCCCCGGAGTTGAGCACGTTCATCGCAATTTTGCGGATGAGGTCTTGGTCCAGAGGCGTCGCCAGGCCGGTCTTTGGGTCAAAGTCCAGATCCAGGTACGCCTGCTTCTCAAAGGTTGCCCACGCCTCGGGGGGCCACTGATTGGGCCATCGCACACCTTCTGCTTCGCGCTGATTGAGCACCACGTCGTGGGTGCGGCAGCGATACGAGACTTCGCCCTGGAAGAACAGAGCCGGGGGTTCATCCCAGGTGCCACGACTAAAGCCGCCCGCCTTGGAGCTCTTGATCTCGCTTGACCATTTGAAGACCTGACCGGCGGGGGCGGCCACGGGCAGGCCGCGCTGACGCTGCATGCCCGGGAAGCTGGAAAGATCCAGCGAAGGTTGGGGGACCTCGTCAACCTTGAGCCACCCCCTCATCGCGACCGTCTCGGGGTCGGTGCGCTGGGTCGCTCCCATCAAGACCCAGGGCAGGACAAAGGTCGCCTGAGTAACGACCGGCTTGGGACTCTGGTCCGCCGAGGTCGGGCAGGGATTGTCAAAGCACATCCGGAAACTCAGACGCACATCCCAGTCCTTGCCCGACTTTCGCTCCACCAGCGACGACCACTCGCGCGTCGGAGCGGGAGAATCATTCAACGGGCCAAGCGGCACGATGGTCTGGCCCGCGGCGACCCCTGCCATGGTGGCCGTGGCAAAAGTAAGGAGCGCACGGATGGAACCAGCGTGTTGCATGAACCTACTCCAAGTCGGACAGAAGGGGCGGCCTCACACGCTCCGGGCGCGGGCACCCGCTTTGGTTGATCCTTGTACCCAGCGGGCGAGCCCCGGGTTGCACCTGGGGTCAAAATGCCGGGTGGAATTCTCCCCTGTACACTTCGCTCATGCCCAAGCCCACCAAAGCCGCCGCCAAGTCCGTCGCCACCCCCGCCAAGTCCGCCAAGGTTGCCAAACCGGCTCCAAACAAAGCCTCCACCCCCGATAACACGCGCCTCGAAAAAGACACCATGGGCGAAATGCACGTCCCCGCCGACGTGCTCTACGGGGCCAGCACCCAACGCGCCGTGCTCAACTTCCCGGTCTCGGGTCGCCCAGTGCCCGAGGGGGTCATCAAGGCCTACGCCATCCTCAAGTCTGCCTGCGCCGCCGTCAATCTCAAGCTCGGGCGACTCGACAAGCCCCGCGCCCAGGCCATCATCGAAGCCTGCCAGGAGATTCACGACGGCCTGCCCGCCCTCGGGGGCCTGGCCCGCCACTTCCCCATCGACATCTACCAGACCGGCTCGGGCACCTCCACCAACATGAACGTCAACGAGGTCATCGCCAACCTCATCTGCATCCGGCGTCACGCCCCCATCGGCAGCAGCAAAAACGCCGACTATCTCAAGGCCGGGGGCGTACACCCCAACGACCATGTGAACATGGGCCAGAGCAGCAACGACACCTTCCCCACCGCCATGCACCTGGCCGCCGCCCTGGCCATCGAGCATGAGCTCCTCCCATCCCTCCGCGCCATGGCCCAGCGACTGGAAGACCAAGCCGAGGCGTGGGACAAGGTCGTCAAAATCGGGCGAACCCACCTCGCCGACGCCACGCCGATTCGCCTTGGTCAAGAGTTCAGCGGCTACGCCAGCCAGCTCCACCACGGCGAAGAACGCCTGCACCGCGCCTTGCACACGCTGAGCGAACTGGCCATCGGCGGCACCGCCGTGGGTACTGGCATCAACGCCCACGAACAGTTCGGCAAGCTCGTGTCGGCTGAGCTCACCCGCCGCACTGGCGTGCACTTCCGTGAAGCCGCGAATCACTTCGAGGCCCAGCACGCCAAAGACGCCTATGTCGAAACCAGCGGCCAGCTCAAGACCATCGCCATAAGCCTCAGCAAGATCGCCAACGACATCCGCTGGCTGGGCTCGGGCCCGCGCTGCGGCATCGGCGAACTCATCATCCCCGCCGTCCAGCCCGGCAGCAGCATCATGCCCGGCAAGGTCAACCCCGTCATCTGCGAGAGCCTCATCATGGTCGCCTGCCAGGTCGTCGGCAACGACGCAGCCATCACCTACGGCGGCTTCGGAGGCGTCGGCTCGTTGCTCGACCTCAACGTCGCCATGCCCATGATGGCCCACAACCTGCTGGAGAGCATTCATTTGCTCGCGCGGGGGTGCCGCATGTTCGACCAGAACCTGCTGGCCGACCTCAAGCCCGACGAACAACGCTGCAAGAGCCTCATCGAGGGTTCGCTGGCGATGTGTACCAGTCTGGTGCCGGTGATCGGCTATGACAAGTCCGCGGCCCTCGCCAAAGAGGCCTTCAAGCAGGGCAAAACCGTGCGCCAGTTGGCCGTGGAGACGTTGGTGGGAACCCCCGACAACGCGGGCAAGAAGATCACCAAAGAAGCGATCGACGAATACCTGAACCCATGGAGCATGACCCTGCCGGGAGGGGAGGGGAGCGCGGGGGGGTGAGTCTCGCAGCACCACAAGTCGTTGTAATCGGCGGGCCGAACGGGGCGGGAAAGACCACCGTATCGAAGACGCTCGTGCCCAAGTTCCTGACTTTGGGCGAGTTCGTGAATGCCGATGTCATCGCGTCGGGCCTTTCCGGATTTGCGCCGGAACGTGCCGCGTTTGCCGCGGGACGCGTCATGATGACTCGCCTGCGAGAACTCGCCCAACAGCGGGCAAACTTCGCCTTCGAAACAACCATGGCGAGTCGCACCTTTGTACCTTGGCTACGAACGTTGGCGGCTTCTGGATACGAGGTCCATCTGGTCTACGTTTGGCTTCGATCGGTGGCACTCGCTCAACGAAGGGTTCGAATGCGAATCTCTGCGGGTGGGCATTCCGTTCCGCCTGACGTCATCGCACGGCGATACTACCGCGGGCTGCGGAACTTTCTGCACGACTACACTTCGGTCGCGACAACGTGGCGGGTGTACGACAATTCAGGGGTCCGCTCGCAGTTGGTCGCCATGGCGGTCGAAGGTGAACTCACGATTTTCAAACACGCTGCTTGGGCGAGTTTGCAACGGAAACTTACTGATGAAGACGAAGAACCCAGCGATCTCCCCGAACCCTGATCCTGCGCTTTCCGCGCATATCCGCAAAGCCTTCTTCGAGGGAACCCCCATAGACCTCGCCGTGGACCAAGCCGTGCGCGAAGCCGTTGCTGAGCATGCGGCAAGAGCCAGAGCAGCAAAGAGCAAGCGCAAACTTCGCAAATCTGCCTGACGCCACAATCATAAAGTAGCAACCCATGCCCACCACCC
>JAKFUN010000184.1 GCA_021732675.1 Phycisphaerales bacterium | reverse complement strand
CCTTCTTCACCCTCGACGGGCTCGAAAAGGTCCTCCCCGACGGCGCCGCCACCCCCGGCAACCTCAGCTCCATCGAGGTCGCGCTTCGCCCCGGGCTTGTGCCCGAGGCCATCGTCGCCGCCCGCACCCCAACCCTCGGGCAAGATGTCATCCTCTCGACCAGCACCAAAGTGACCGCCGGTCTGGAGAACAACATCCAGGCCAGCCGCCTGGGTTTCTTGCTCGCCACCGTGATGGCTTATTTGGCCGCGACCTTCATCATCACCACCGCCATGAGCACCGGCGTGACCGAGCGTCTCCGCGAACTGGGGATGCTCCGCGCCATCGGCGCGATGAAGCACCAGTTGGCCCAGAGCCAGCTCGCCGCCGGGCTGGTCATCGGCGCCATCGGTGCCACCATCGGCGTCCCGCTCGGCATCTTGATGGCATGGTCCCTGCTCGAGTACTTTCGCGACACCCTCGATGTCAGCCTCGAAATCCCCTGGTGGGGGCTGGCTATGAGCGGGCTCGGCGCCATCCTCGCCGGGCTCATCGGCGCCGCATTCCCGGCCTGGAAGGCCTCACGCGTCTCGCCTCTGGAAGCCCTGGCAGCCCGCTCTGTCGCCCCCGGACGCCGCGGCGTTCTCCTCGCCCTTCTCATCGGACTCGCCCTCGCCGCCCTCCACGTCGGCGTCTCCACCCTCATCCCCGATGGCCAGCTCCGCTTCTGGATCTACATCTTCGTCGGCTTGCCCGCCCTCTTTGGCGGCTTCTTCCTCCTCAGCGTTCCCGTCATGGTCGGCGTCACCCGCACCTTCTCCGCCACCGTCTCCAAACTCCTCGGTCTTCCCCCAAAGCTCCTGGGCCGCGGCATCCTCGCCACCCCCTATCGCTACGGCTTCACCGCCGGCTCGATGATGATGGGCCTGGCCCTCATGGTGGGCATCTGGACCCAAGGCCGCGCCATCCGCCAGGACTGGCTCGGCAAACTCGAGTTTCCCGACGCCTTCGTCGCCGGGCTTAACCTCAGCGAAGCCAGCCTCGACGTCGTCCGCGCTCTGCCCGAAGTCACCGACGCCTGCGCCATCACACTTCAGCCCGTTGAGACCGACAGCTTCGGCATCAAAGCGCTCCAACGTCTCGGCTCCACCTTCATCGCCTTCGAGCCCGAAAAGTTCTTCGACATGGCCAAGCCCACCTGGGTCCAGGGCGATCAGAAATCCGCCATCGCCAAGCTTCACGCCGGCGGCGCCGTCATCGTCGCTCGCGAGTTCACCACCGCGCGAGGGCTGGGCCTGGGCGACCACATCAACGTCCGCGCCAACGGGCGCGACTTCTCCTTCGAAATCGCCGGCGTCGTCACCAGCCCCGGACTCGAGGTCGTCAGCCAGTTCTTCAGCATCGGCGAAGACTTCACCCAGCAATCCGTCCACGCCGTCTTTGGCACCCGCGAAGACCTCAAAGAGAAGTTCGGCAGCAACGCCGTCCATCTCATTCAGGTCGGGCTCAAGCCCGGCGCCGACGACACCCTCGCCGTTCAGCACCTCAAAGACGCCCTGGCGGGCGCGGGCATCCTCGACGCCGGCAGCGGGCGGAAAATCAAGGAACAAATCAACCAGTTCGTGCAGAATGGCCTTCTCGCTTTCTCCCTCGTCGCCCTCTCCGCCATGGTCATCGCCGGCCTGGGCGTCGCCAACCTCATCATCGCCGGCATCAACGCCCGCCAATACGAGTTTGGCGTCCTCGAAGCCATCGGCGCCTCGCGCGGGCTGGTCGGCCGCCTCGTGCTCGCCGAAGCCCTGCTCATCGCCATCGCCTCCGCGCTGCTGGGCACCTGGATGGGCCTGCAAGGCGTCTTCGCAGTTCAGCACATCGACCAGAAACTCCTCGGCGTCACCCTCTCCATCCACCTCCCCTGGGATGCGCTCAGCCTGGGCTGGGGCGCCACCCTCCTCATGACCCTCGGCGCCGCCGGCCCGGCGGTGTGGTGGCTCACGCGGCAGAATGCGCGGGAGTTGCTCGGCGCGGTGCGGGGGTAAGACAGGTTGCCAGGTGGCAAACTGCGAAATGGCTAGCTTGGGAATCGCCTCGAACGTGGAGGCTCGAATACCATTAGCACGGTCGGGCGGGTATGCACAGAGCAGCGAGCGTTGATCCCCTCCAAGCTATGTTTGGAAGCAGCCGATGACCATCGACAAACTTAAGGCCGCGTACGAGGCCCGCCCTTTTGTGCCCTTCACGATTCATTTGGCTGACGGCCGCACGCTGCGGGTGGAGCACCCGGAGTTCATGGCGATGATGCCCGGCGGTCGCACCATCATCGTTGTACTCGATGATGACAGTTGGCAGGTGGTGGATCTCCTGCTGGTCGTTTCGCTCGGTTTCGGGTCAAAGGACTCCAAACGCAAGCCTCGCAAGCGCTCGGCCTAACCTCCACTCATGCTCGCCGGCGCCTCAACGCCCCTCCCCAAGACCCTCGAAGAACTCCTCCCGCCCGACCTCGCGGGCGCGATCGACGGGCTTGATGTGCTGAGCCGTAAGGTGCTTTCGGGCAAGCTCCCGGGCGAACGCCGCAGCAAGCGCCGCGGGCGCTCCGTCGAGTTTGACGACTTCCGCCAGTACAGCCCGGGCGATGACCCGCGCACCATCGACTGGAACATCGTCGCACGCCTCGATCGGCTCATCGTCAAGCTCTTCCGCGAAGAGGAAGACCTTGGCCTGTACGTCATCGTCGATGTCTCCGCATCGATGAACGCCGGCACGCCCAACAAGCTCGCCTTTGCCGCGCGGACCGCCATGGCCCTCGCCTACGTCGCCTTGGTCAATCAAAATCGCGTCACCATCGCCACCGTGGGGGGCTCAAGCGGCCTGAAGCGGATGATGCCCCTGCGGGGCCGTGCCGCCGTCCATCGCGTCGGGGCGTTTCTGCTGGAGCAAATGAGCGAAGCGACCAAGAACCCCAGCCGCGAGAAGGAGCCTGGCAAGGCCTTCGCGGCCCAAATGCGTGCGATCGCCTCAGAGGGCTCGCTGCGGGGCGTGCTGGTCGTGCTGTCGGATTTCCTCTTCGATGGCGAGGCGGGCTTGGGCTTCCTCACCCCGGCGATAGCCTCCGGCGGGCTCGATGCGTACGCCCTGCAAACACTTGCTCCCGGCGAGCTCGACCCGTCGAGCGACGTCGAGCGAGGGCTCATCGGCGACCTGCAACTCGAAGACGTCGAGACCGCCAAGACCTTGGCCGTCACCGTCTCCCCAGAATCCATCGCCCGCTACCGGGCTGTGCTGGAGGAAAAGATCGACCTGCTGCACGCCGGCTGCGCCGCGCGGGGCGTGGCCCAGATGGTGGTCAACACCAGCGTGCCAGTACGCGACCTGCTCATCAACACGCTGCGGCGAGCCGGGGCCCTCGCCTGATTCCCCCAAAAACAGCACCGACCCCGGTGACGGGGTCGGAAGCATGCTGAAAGACACGAAAAAATGCCCAGGAGAGGACTTGAACCTCCATGCCCTTGCGGGCGCTACCACCTCAAGGTAGTGCGTCTGCCAATTTCGCCACCTGGGCTACGCGGCTTCAGAACCGCGGGTGGGAGGAAATATACGCACTCCAACTCCAAACTCAAAGTGCTCCCCGCCCGATCGCCTACTCTCGGTCTCCGGGGGCATTGCTGGCAGCCACTTGGGCACCATTTACCCCCCTCAGGAGTCTGGCGAAATGGCCAACGATGGTTCAGCGAGCCCCCCGCCCGAGCAGTGGCACCGGGCGTTGGAGCACGCCCAAGCACAAGCGATCAAGGCCGGCGTTTTTGGCGACGTCTGCATCTCCGGCACCCACCTCAAGGCCATGGCCAAGGCCGCCGCCGACGAGGCCTTCTACGTCATTTCCCAAGACTCCCGCGGCTCCTGGGTAGCGCTCCAGACTCCGGGGCGCTATCTCAGCCAATCCATCGAGGCCGACTTGGTTCACACCGGCGACAAGCTCGAGGAACTAATTCACGAGGAGCTGGTAGACCTTGGCTACGAAGGAGTCCCCATCCCGTGCGAACACTTTCGAGATGGCGACAAGCTCTACACTTTCCGCTCGCGCATCCCGCGCCTCGAGGAGACAGGCCGCCTGCTGCTAGCCTTCGAGGCCTGCTTCCGGCGCCTTGGAGACATGGAAGCGGACAAAGATTGACGCCTCCACTGTGACGGCGAGGGCCCTCCCGGCACCAAACCCGGGAAAGTTCTGAAACCTTGGATCGGGAGTTTGGCGTGAAGATGGACTGAGAACCTTTTCAGCGCAGCGCGTCTTCGGTAGCTGGTCTGTTCGGGTCTATTATGGGGTCTTGCAGGAGGCGTGATGCGCGTATTGATGCTCGGGTGGGAGTTTCCACCCTTTATCGCCGGTGGTCTGGGTGTGGCCTGCTACGGGCTCACCAAGGCGTTGGACAAGCTTGGTCACCAAGTGGTTTTTGTGCTGCCCAAGCCCGTCGATCGGCGTCATGCCAGCCACGTAAAACTCCTTAGCCCCGAAGGTCTGCGTGCCGCGGCTGCTGCTGCCGCAGCCGCTGCCGCCGGGGGTTACCCCGACGCCATGGCCGGAGTCGGCCCCTCTGGCGAACTTCTAGATGATGCTGGCCAGCCCATCACCGGATTCGTCAATACCGTTTTTCGCAGCGTCCCAGCCACCTTTTCCAACCCGTACCCCAGTGGGGGCCCCGCCAACTTTGTCAAGTGGTCCGCCGGGGGAACCGGGGTCGCCGACCTTACGAATGCCGCCGGCGCCGCCATCGAAGAAGGGCTCTCCCTCC
>JAKFUN010000195.1 GCA_021732675.1 Phycisphaerales bacterium | reverse complement strand
CCCCCTGGTGGCTCCGCTCCCTCGTCGCTTCAGCCTTCGCCTCCTTCGATCCCGACGCCCCCGCCGATCCCGACGTCACGATCGCCGTCGATCCCTCCACCAACTCCATCATCATCGTCGGGTCGCCCCGCACCTCCGACCGGCTGGCCAAACTCGCCGACGAACTTCAGCGTCAAATGCCCGCCGAGCCCACCGAGGTGCGCATCGTCGGGTTGCCCCCCAGCAGCGATGTTGATGGTGTGGTGCAGATGGTCCGCCAAACCGTGCAGCAGATCGGGCGGGCCGGGCCGCAGAACTCCGGGGGCTTTTCCGGCCCGACGACGATCTTCCCCGACCCCGCCGGCAACGCGATCGTGGTGCTCGCCAACAAAACCGACTTTGACTCGATCGGCACGCTGATCGCAAACTTCTCACAAAGCGCCGCCAGCGCCAAGGTCACCATCAAGGTCTATCCGCTCACCAGCGTTGCCTCGTCGCGCGCGATCAGCGCCGTCCGCGATCTCTTCGCCCCCCAGCCCCAGGGCTTTCAGGCCCGGCGCGTCCGCTCCATGGAGATCTCCATCGCGGGCGATCAAGGCGCCGTCAGCGCCCGGCTCGACCCCACGTCCATCCGCCTGGCCAGCGACCCGGGAGGCACCTCCATCATCGTCGCCGCCCCCGACGAGGCCATCCCCGTCATCGACCGCCTCATCGAGACCATCGACCAAAGCCCCACCAAAGAACGCCTGGCCATCAAGCGGTATGAACTGAAAAACGCCCGGGCCAGCGAACTCTCCCGCACCTTCCAATCCCTCTTTGACGCCCAGCGCCAAGGCCCCAGCGCCGGCGAGCTCGCCCAGGCCCGCTTCGTGCCCGACGATCGCACCAACTCCATCCTCGTTACCGCCAGTTCGCCCCAGCACGCCGACATCACCCGCCTTCTCCTAGACGCCGACGCCAAACTCGACCAGGGCGACCAGCAGCTCGCGATCATCACCCTCCAGCAGGCCGCTCCCAGCACCGTCCAGCGCATCGTCGACGAGGTTCTGATCGGGCGCGATCCGGGCCTGAAGGATCGCATCCGCGTCTCGGCCCAGGACGGCTCCAGCCTCATCGTGGTCCGCGCCCTCAAGGACGACCTGGAGCGTGTCAAGGGCATCATCGCGCAGGTCGACCAGGCCGAGACCGGCGGCCTGCCGGTGCGCACCATCAAGATCGAGCGAGCCGACGCCGGCACCGTCGCCGCGGCGCTCCAGAAGTTCTTTCAGGACCGGGCAACTGTCTCCTCCCGCCCCGGCGTTCGCAGCAGCAATCGTGTCGCGATCGTGGGCGACACCCGCAGCGGCTCTTTGGTCATCGCCGCCTCCGACGACGACCTCACCCAGATCAAAGAACTCGTCGCCACCTTCGACACCCCCGCCAGCGCCCAGGACCTGCAGTTTAAAGTCATCCCCCTCAAGAACGCCCGCGTCACCGACGTGGCCAGCACCATCTCCAGCGTCGTCGACGAACTCCGCTGGGAAACCCGCTTCGGCAACCAATCCCCCAACCAGTTGCAGACCCAGGTACACGTCGAAGGCAACGAACGCACCAACAGCATCGTCATCGTCGGCAAGGGCGACGAGGTCGCCACCGTCGAACGGGTGATCGCGACGCTCGACGTCCCCGACGCGGATCGCGCGACGATGGTTATCAAGAGTGTCAAGGTCAAGGCCGCCGACATGCGGGCCCTGCAGAGCGTCCTCTCCAAGGCCTTCGTCACGCCCGGCTGGCGCAGCTGGCGCGGGGCCGACCCCGAAAGCGTTACGGTCGAAGTCGACAAAGCCCAGCGGGCCCTCATCCTGGTTGGCAAGGCCGAACGGGTTAGGCAAGCCGCGGATTACATCGCCCAGCTCGATGCTCTCCCCGGGGGCGAGGCCAACCGCATCGCCAGCCTGACCCTCGAACACGCCAAGGCCGACCGGGCGGCTCAGAGTCTGCGCCAGTTCTTCGCCGACCGCGCCCAGGCCCAGGGCGTCGAGCGCAGCAGCGTCTCGGTCATCGGCTCCGCCGACGGCAACGTGCTGATCGTCTCGGGCGACGAAGACAACCTCAAGATCGTGCGCGACCTCGTCGCGCAGATCGACCAGCCCGACGGGGGCAAGGACCGGCGCATCGACGTCGTGGTGCTGCGCAACGCCCAAGCCTCGGACGTCTCCTCGGCCCTCCGCTCCATGTTCGCCCGCGACACCAAGGGCGACGAGCGAGTCATCATCACCCCCCAGCCCAGCACCAACTCGGTCATCATCTCCGCCCCGCAAGGCTCCTTCCCCGAAGTGCTCGCCCTCCTCAAGCAGCTCGACGCCGCTCCGAAGGCCGACGAAGCCAACATCGAGACCATCGCCCTCTCGCAGGCCCGCGCGCAAGATGTCGCCACCGCCCTCAAGAGCGCCTTGCCCGCCAACGTCAAGGTCACCGTGACCCCGGTCGCCCGTTCCAACTCGCTGCTTTTGACGGGCAGCAAAGAGGCGATCGCCATCGCGCTGGAGCAGGTCAAGAAGATCGATACCGGCCCGGTGCGCAGCGGGCAGGTCTTTCGGCGTTTCAAGCTCGCCGCCGCCGACGCCGGCGAAGTCTCCTTCACCATCGAGGAACTCCTGCGCGCCCGGCCAAAGACTCCCAACGACGCCGGGGCCAGCATCGACTTCTCGCGCAGCGACAACACGCTGACTGTGTACGCCCCCGCCGACCAGATCGAAGAGATCGAGAAGATCATCAAAGAGATCGACCAAGCCCCGGCCACCGAGCGCACCACCGAGTTCGTGAAGCTCGACCACGCCAACGCCCTGCAGACCGCCAACGCGCTGAAAGTGTTCTACGGGCGCGGCGCCGCCGAGGCCGCCACCCCCGCCGCCCGCCAGGTCACCATCCTCCCCGACTCGCTCTCCAACTCACTGGTGATCCGGGCCGACAAGTCGCAGTGGGAGGGAATCCGCGCCCTGCTCTCCAAGCTCGACACCAAGGACTACGACACCAACCGCCAGTTGGAAGTGATCGCCCTCACCCACGCCGACGCCGCCAGCGTCGCCCGGGCCCTCAACGAAGGCCTGCGCGCCCCGCTGGAAGAGCAACTCCGCCAGGCCCAGATCCGCGACGCCCGCCAACGCCAGGGCCAGAGCGCCCGCCCCAACGATCGCGCCACCGAGCCCGCCGTACTCATCGACGCCCAAGGCGTGCCCACCGTCTCCGCCGAGCCCCAGACCAACTCGCTCGTCGTCTTCGCCGGCGCCAAAGAGCTGGACCAGATCCGCGGCATCGTCCGGCAGCTCGATGTCTCGGGCTTCGCCGACATGCCCAAGGCCCGCATCATCGCCCTCAAGAACGGCAAGCCCTCAGTCGTCGCCGGCACCATCCGCGAGCTCTACCTCAACAAGTCCGAGCGCGTCAACGGCCCCCGCGCCGTGCTGGTGATCGGCGATGACACCACCGGCGCGCTCATCGTGCGGGCCGATGACGAAAAGTTCGCACAGGTCAAGGCCCTGGCCGAGACCCTCGAACAACAAGGCCAGATCGGGCGCGTGCAGCCCCACGTCGTCCGCCTCAAGACCATCGCCGCCGGGCGCCTGCGCCAAACCCTGCTCAGCACCTTCACCGACACCGCCAAAGCCCAGGGCGAAACCCTCGCCATCGAGATCGATCGCGGCTCCAACGCCCTCATCATCGCCTGCAGCGAACGCCTGCTCGAAGAAATCCAGAAGGTCATCAAGGAACTCGACGCCGCCGACCTCCCGGGGGCCGACGCCAAGCCCGGCGACGTGAGCTCGCTCCTCGCTCAGAACGTCACCATCGTCGATGTCAGCAACACCTCCCCGGCGGAGATGAAAAAACTCCTCGACGACATGGGCCTGACCAAGCCCCAGCCCCCCGAGCGCCCCGGCGTCGTCAGCGAGCAGGTCGCCATCGTGCCCCTCGTCAGCCGCCGCGCCATCGCCATCGTCGGCTCCCCCGCCGACGGACGCGTCGTCGAATCCCTCGTCAGAGTCCTCGACGCCGCCCCGCTCGACGCCCAGCAGCAACTGGCGATCGTCCCGCTCAGAACCGCCAGTGCCAAACCAGTGGCCGACATGCTGCTGGCCATGCTCCGACCCGGCGACGCTGGCAATGAAGCCTCTAAAACCGGCCCCGCCCAGGCCCTGGCCGAGCAGGTCCGCCGTCTGCAACTCCTTCGTACCGGTCTCGACCAGCCCAAAGACCTCGTCGACCTTTCCAAGCCCATCCGCGTCATCGCCGACGTCGAAGCCAACGCCATTGTGCTGGCCAGCACCCAGGGGAACATCGACGCCCTGCGCGAGGTGATCAAATCGCTCGACACGCTTCCGGTGGGCGAGGCGGTCGTCATGCGCATCTTCCCGCTCGAAAACGCCTCGGCCACCCGCGTGCGCCAGGTCATCGAGCAGCTCTTCAGCCAGGGCGAAAATCTCCGCCGTCTCCCCGGCACCAAGCGTCAGGGCCTGCCGCCCACGGCGACGGGCCAAGCCCTCGCCGGCGACATCGCCGCGAGCGTGGACGAACGCACCAACACGCTGATCGTCGCCGGACGCGAAGAGTCCGTGGCGCTCATCGAAGTCCTCGTGAAGGACCTCGACAGCGATCGCGCCAGCAAATGGATCGAGCCCCTGGTGCTCCCCCTCAAGCACGCCGACGCCGCCACCCTGGCCCGCAAGCTGCAAGAAGTGCTCGTCAAGGGTTTGGCCACCACGCCCGAAGCCGCCGGCCTGCAACGCCAGTTCGGACGCTTGCGCATGGTCAAGGCCGACCCCGCCACCA
>JAKFUN010000006.1 GCA_021732675.1 Phycisphaerales bacterium | reverse complement strand
CTTGGGTCACCCTCCGGCAATCGCGAAAGCTCGTTCACCAGCCCATACGCCGCGGCATCCTCATCCGCCAGCCGCAGCAACATCCCCACCCCGCGCTCCAGCGTCTCCAGCGACTCGCGCAGCGGCCCTTCATGCGCCGCCAGGCTCTTCTTCCCCACCGAATAGCTCACCACCATTCGGGCCAGCGCCGCCCCCAGCGCACCCACAACACCCGACGCCGCCCCACCCCCCGGGGTGGGTGTCTTCGCGCCCAGCGCCGCCAAAAATCCATCCAACCTCTGTTCCGCTATCGATCCAACCATGCGTTCATTCATAGCAACCCGAGCGTAGTCCCCAGAGTGATCCCCCCGCAGGGTGATACGCTCCACCGGGGTGCTCCATCCCGCACTTCGCTCAACGCCACCTCCCACGGAGCCGGTGTTCGTGACCTGACTCGCATGCCCACGCTCATCGCCCGATCCACCTTCCCCGTCGACGCCCCCACCCTCTTCGCGTGGCACGAACGCCCCGGCGCGTTCCAACGCCTCGCTCCCCCGTGGCAAGAAATCCGCCTCATCAGCCAATCCGGCGGCATCCGCGATGGCGGCAGTGTCGTCTTCCGCTCCCGGGCCGGGCCCATCCCCTTCACCTGGCACGCCGCCCACTCCGGGTTTCTCCCAGGCCAGCGCTTCGTCGACGAGCAACGCAAGGGCCCTTTCGCCCACTGGGTTCACACCCACCAGATCACCCCCGGGGTCATGAGCGGGACCTCAGTCCTCACCGACACCGTTCAGTTCTCGCTCCCCATGCACTCCCTCACCTGGCGCTTCGCCGGCCCAGGCATCAAACGCGACCTCGAACGCCTCTTCGCCTTTCGGCACGCCCGCACCAAGGCCGACCTCGCCCTCCACGCCGACTTCGC
Organism: Phycisphaerales bacterium; assembly: GCA_021732675.1. Classification (GTDB taxonomy): domain Bacteria; phylum Planctomycetota; class Phycisphaerae; order Phycisphaerales; family UBA1924; genus RI-211. The sequence goes on along the minus strand of JAKFUN010000006.1, from coordinate 3,908 downwards.
CGCCTGGCAGCCTTCGCCCCAGTGGCTCCGCGTAGGCGTCAGCGGCTCCACCGGCGCCGTCGGCTCCTCGCTCTGCGCCATCCTCTCCACCGCCGGGCACGATGTCGTCCGCCTCGTCCGCCGAAACCCCGCCCCGGGCGAAATCCTCTGGCACCCCGGCGCCGGGCCCAAAGGCGGCCAAATCGCCCAGGGCGCCCTCGACGGACTCGACGCCATGGTCCACCTCGCCGGCGAACCCGTCGCTTTCGGACGCTGGACCAAACGCAAACGCGATCGCATCCGCTCCAGCCGCGTCGACGGCACCCGCCTCATCGCCAACACCATCGCCGCCAGCCCAAAGCCCCCCAAAGTCCTCATCGTCGCCTCCGGCGTCGGTATCTATGGCGACCGCGGCGAGCAAGAACTCACCGAAGCCGCCGGCGTCGGCAGCGGCTTTCTCGCCGAGGTCTCTCGCGACTGGGAAGCCGCCGCCGAGCCCGCCCGCGCCGCCGGGGTTCGCGTCGTCCACCTCCGTATCGGCGTGGCCCTCGTCCGTCGCCATGGCCTGCTCAAAGCCCTCTACCCCTGGTTCCGCCTCGGCATGGGGTGCGTCCCTGGCGAAGGCCAGGCCTGGTGGCCCTGGGTCGACATGGACGACGTCGTCGCCGCCACCCTCTTCGCCATCGCCAAGCCCGAACTCTCCGGGCCCATCAACGTCGTCGCGCCCGGGGTCGTCCGCTCCGGAGACTTCGCCCGCACCCTCGCCGAAACCCTCGATCGCTCCCTCCTCGCCAAGCTCCCCGCCGGGCTCCTCCAGGTGGCCCTGGGCGACAAGTCCGAGGCGCTGCTCGTCAGTTGCCGCACCATGCCCGAGAAACTCCGCAAGGCCGGCTTTCGATTCTCCGCCCCCGAGCTGGCCACCAGCCTCAAGCGCCAGTTGGGGATCGTGACCCCCGAGAGCGCCGATGTGTCGATCCAGTGGCGCTGATCGCCACTACTTGTCACTGGCTTTGGGGCTTTCGGTGGCGTTCTGCGTGTTGGCTGGGTCGGGCCACCCGGCGTCGAGAACGATCGTCAGCGCCCCCTGGCCGATCAGTATTTTGCCATCGAGCACCGTCAAGCTCTGCGGCCCATCAAACAGTCTCACCCGCTCCAGGGCCGCCAGGCGCCCGGTCGGACGCTCCAGCACGTACAGCCGCGCGACGAACCCTTCACCCTCTGGAGAGCCAAGTTCGCGATCCGGGGCCTCGATCGCCACTCCAAAGCCCTCGCCAAAGGCCGGGGGCTCGATGCGGGCCTGATCCTCCATCGCGTCAGCCCCCACCACCGACCCGTCATCGTCCAGCACGATCATCCCCCGCGTGCTTCCCAAGGCCAGCGAGCTTGCCGTCGCCGACGACACCACCGGCAACGTGAGTTTTCCGCGGGCGGCCGGGCCCATCGGGGCCAGTTTCCCCGTCGCCAGGTCGAGGTGCTGCAGCCCGACATCACCATCCAGTAGATACGCGCTCTTGCTGAGCACCCAGGCCGCGATCGAGGTGCGAACCACCGGGCTCTTCATGTCCCATCGCACCGCCCCCGAGCCCGGGTCGAAGCGAATCACGCCCTCGCTGGTTCCCACCAGCGCGTCCCCGCCGCGGATCTCGCGGATCCACCGGGGATGATCCCCCACCTGGGCCGGCGTCAACGAGCCCTTGATCTCGCCCTGGCGCGGGTCGATCGCCCCGACAAAGCCCGCCCACGGAGTCGCGGCCTCCCCGCTCGCCATCGACCCGCCCACCATCACAAGCTCTCCAACGCTCGTGACCTCGTACACCCGGGCACAAGGCAATGTCCTGTTCCACAGCGTCTCGCCCGTGGCAAGGCTCACCCCCGCCGCCTTCCCGCAGCGCTGCACCAGACACAGCGCCTCCCGCGAGATCGCAAAGAGCAGATCATCCGGACGGACTTGACCATCCATCGGGGTAGGAATGCGCTCGTTGGCGTCGGCGGGCGGACCAAAGAGCGCGCCCAGCTCGTCCGTGCGCCAGCGGGTCTCGCCATCCAGCCCGACACACTCCACAACGCCCCCGCGCGCGCTGGGCCAAAAGAGCAGCGCCGTCTGCGGATCAACCCGCAGCACGCTGGGCCTCAGCCGCGCAGGCCGACTCCAGATCGGTCGAAGCTGATGGTCCTCGCCCCGCACCCCCCACAGCGCGACCTGGTGGCGGCTCTGGCTATACATCATCAGTGAGTCGCAGCTCAAGCCCTTGGCCGTGCGCAACAACGCCTCCACCGGCTCCCACGACTCAATCGCCTGCACCTCGGGCGAGATCTCCGGTCCGATCGCAGGCAACGCCGGACGGGCCGACAACCGCACCAGAATCGACTGTGTTACTTTCTCGATCGGAGTCGTGACACCCCCAGACTCGATCACCAGCCCGGGCCGCTCCTTCGCCAAACGCACCAGCGATCGATAGAGAGGCCCCAACTGCCCCAGCTCTGGCGACGCCAACACCAACGCGCCAGCCAAACGCGCCACCGTCTGAGATTCATCGACCCGCCCGATCGCCGCCGAAAGCCCCGCGGCTCCCAGGCCCGCCGCCAACGCGCGGCGCTGGCCCGTGACCCCGCCCCGCTTGGCAAACCCCTCGGCCGCCGCGAGATAAATCTCCGGGGTGACCCCGGCCGCGGGATACCGCCGGGCCAGGCTCAGCAGCTCCTCGGGAGTCTTCGCCGAGCTCTCTCTGAAGAGCGCCAGGGCCTCCTCATCAAAGGCCGCGTACGCCTTGAAGCCGGCCTTGCGCAACACTCGTTGCACCTGCCGCGAAGCTTCCTCCCCCGCCAACGGGCTGGAAGATGAGCCATCCTCGTCGGATTCCAGCCAGTCAGGCCTGAGCCCGCTGAGCTCCGGGTCGAGCAATACACGCTGGTAGGCCTCGATGGCCAGTTCGGGACGATTCTGAGCCTCACGCACCCACGCGATCTGGAAGCTGAGGGCCGCCAGTTGGTCCGGAGATTCGGCGCAGCGTTCCAGCCGGGCCGCCACCGCGTCCAACTGGGCAAGATCCACCCCCGCCGGGGCAGCGCCGCTCGCCGCCTGGGCCGAGGCGTTCATGGTCGTCGCCGCGCCGCGAAGGATCCCCAGCAACAGATCAAACAGGCGCCCGCGCAGCGCACTGGCCCGCGTGCTGGTCGCCTCAGGATCTATCAGCTTTAGCACCCGGTCCGCGAGCCCGGGCACCGCCTGGAACTTCCCCGCCCGCTTGAGCAGCTCAAGCGAGGTAAGCAAGGGCTCCGGGTCCAAGGGGTGCTGCGCGATTCGGGCATCGAGCAGCGCCTCGGCGCGCTCCCACTTCATGTAACTCGACAGCCCGTCAGGGTCCGCAGCCAGAATGTGCGCCGGAGCCCCGGCCACTTGGGCGATCGCCAGATTGCCCATGCCCGAGGCATCCACGCGGGTCGGATGCTCCGGCTCATCCGGAGAAATCACAACCAGTTGGCCATCGAGCGGGACCAGCAGCCGGTCGCCCGCGACGCAGGCGCGCCCGACGATCTTGGGGCTATCCAGGCCGGTCGTCACCCGGACCTTGCCGTTGCTCAGGTTGCCGAAGGGTACAAAGGCGACGTTGGACACCCCCACCAGCGCGAGCTGGTCGCCCACCCTCAGCAGGTACTTTGGGTTGCCCACCGCCGACGCATCGCGCGACGCTCGCAAGGCTCCAGAATGAACGTCAAGCTCGATCAGTCTGCCCCGCCCGGGCTCGATCAGGTACAGCGACTCGCCCACCCGCACCGGCATCATGATCTGATACGCCGGGGTCGGCACGAACATGCGGATCTGCTGCGGGTCCAGCCCGCGCGGGGTCCCCGTCCCCAGCCGCACCCACACCGGGCGGCCATTGTCCGCGCGATAGGCCCCCACCACCCCCATCTCATCCGCGCGATAC
>JAKFUN010000035.1 GCA_021732675.1 Phycisphaerales bacterium | reverse complement strand
TGGCGGAGGTCGAGCAACTGGCCATCGCGGGGGGCGAAGTGCGGGGGCGGGGGATGCGATGCAACGCCGGGCACGCGCTCAACTATCAGAATGTGCGGGCGATCGCCAACCTGCCGGGGGTGAACGAACTGCACATCGGGCACGCGATCGTGAGCCGAAGCGTGTTTGTGGGATTGCGAGACGCAGTGGCCGAGATGGCCCGACTGAGCCGCCCGGCGGCCGGGACGCGGGCACCAGGAGATGAAGCATGAACGTGATCGAACACTATCGCGAGATGTTGCGTTACGAGATCTGGGCCAACGCCCGCGTGATCGAGTCGCTCGAGACCATTCCGGTCTCCAGCCGCCACGGGCAGGACTATGACCGGGCGATGTCGCTGCTGGCGCACAACGCGCTGGCCCGCAAGGTCTGGTTATGGCGGATCCACGGCACCGCCTACGAGAACCCCTCCGACTGGTTCCCGGTGTCGAGCCTGGAAGCCCAGCGCCGGGCCTGCGAAGAGGCGGATCGGGCCTGGAGAGATTTCATCGAGTCGCTGGATGACGCGGCACTCGACCGCGAGGTGCGCTACGCCGCCAGCAGCGGGGACAAGTTCAGCTCCACCCTGCGTGACGTTCTCGTCCACGTCTTTAATCACTCGACGTACCACCGCGGGCAAATCGCGCGACTCGTCACCGAGTGCGGCGGACAACGGGTGCCGACGGACTTCATCGCCATCAATCGTGTGACGCTGTAACGTCGCACGCCCGGGACCAGCGCCCCGCTCCGCGCGAAACCCAAGGTGATCGGGGGCGTTCGCGCCCGAAAATGTCCGAGAGGCGAGTTGCAGGAAACCCTCGAGCCCGGCGCGCCCCCAAACCCACGCGCGGGTTTATCCCTTCACCAGCACGCACGCGTTGGGGGGCCGTCCCTCGGCCCGGGTCTTCTTCTCATAGTTGGTGCCGATGAGCTCGTCATCGTCGGCCCAGGTGGGGGCGACAAAGTCGCGCCGAACAAACAGCGGGCCAGACCCGGCGGGCACCGCATTCCCGCCCACACCCCCCGGACCGCCCGCCTGCGTCCACCTGGCGAAGTGCTCCTCGCACCACGCCCAAAGCTCGACGTGGTCGGTCACAACCCGCAGTTCCCCCCCCGGCATCAACACCCGATGGGCCTGCGCCAGAAACCGATCTTGGATCACGCGGTTTTTGTGATGGCGGCTCTTGGGCCAGGGGTCGCTGTAGTACAAATGAATCACCCGGACAACCGCATCCGGACAACGCCAACGCAGAAACTCCGACGCGTCAGTGTGGAGCATCCGCACATTCGCGAGCGATCGCCGACGCACCCGGTCCGCGGCGTACAAGTAAAACTCACGCGCCCACTCGATGCCCAGGTAGTTCGTGCCCGGGTTGGCCGCGGCTTCTTGGAGCAGGAACGAGCCTTTGCCGCTGCCGATTTCGATCTCGAAGGGGGCGGCCGGGTCTCTAAACCACCCGCGCGGGTCGATGCGTGCCAGCTCGGGGTTGGAGATTGCCTCGTCGGGCAGCGTGGGTAGTTCGTGCGCCGTGACGCCCACCACCCCCGGGGCGTCGTCAAGCTGGCGGCCATGTCCAAGTCCGAATGACATCGAGCGAGGGTAGACGCTTTGCGCTGCCTGCCGGTGGGACAGGCGGGACGCCAGCAGCCATGATCGCCTGCACACGCCCGTACTCTTCTCTATGCCCAACCTGCCCACGCCAGCTCCCCTCGCCAAGCACTGGACGCTCGACCCCTCCTGGGTTTTTCTCAACCACGGAAGCTACGGCGGCACGCCCCGCGCAGTGCTGGAAGAACAGACCCGCTGGCGAGGTTTGCTCGAGTCCGAGCCCGTGGCGTTTTTCGTTGAACGCCACGAAGGTGTGATGGACGAGGTAAGGGCAGCCCTCGCGGGGTTTGTCCATTGCGACGCGGCAGACCTGGCGCTCATCCCCAACGCCTCCACCGGCGTCGCCACCGTCGCAGCCAATCTCAAACTCAACCCCGGCGACGAGATTCTCATCTCCGCCCACGAATACCCGGCGTGTCAGAACTCTCTGCGCCAGGCGGCGGCCCGGCACGGGGCGTTGGTCACCTACGCGATCATCCCCTTCCCCTGCCCCTCGCCCGAGGCGGTCATCCAGGCCTACATGGATCAGGTGACTCCCCGCACGCGGCTGGCGCTCGTGAGTCATGTGACCAGCCCAACCGGACTGGTGCTCCCGGTCGAGCGACTGGTCCGCGAGCTCGCTGGCCGCGGCATCGACACGCTCGTGGACGGTGCCCACGCCCCCGGCATGGTCCCCGCCCTCAACCTGCGCGAACTCGGCGCCGCCTACTACACCGCCAACTGCCACAAGTGGATCTGCTCCCCCAAAGGCTCGGCGTTTCTGTGGGTTCGCCCCGACCGCCAGGCAGGCTTTCGGCCTCTGGTGCTGTCGAACAACGCCGAGAAACCCAAGCCGGGGCGCAGCCAGTTTCTCACCGAGTTTGATTATCAAGGCACCAGTGATTACACGTCGGCGTACAGCATCCCTAAGGCGATCGATTTTCTGGGCCGCGAGATCGGTGGAGCCTTGGGCCAGCCGGTCGTGTCCGGTGACCTTCGCGCCGGGTGGCAGGCCATCATGAATCACAATCATGAGCTGTGCCTGAAGGGGCGCGATCTTCTCTGCAGGCGGCTGGGCATCTCGCCCCCAGCCCCCGACGCCATGATCGGCTCGATCTGCACCATGATCCTGCCCGCTCACGACCCCGCCCGCCAAGCGCGCCTGGCGGCCCGCCCCAGCAAGTACCACGATGCCCTACAAGACGCACTGCTCGCCAACCATCGCATCCAAGTGCCGGTGTGGGGCATGGCCGGCAGGCCCGAACGCTTCGTCCGCATCAGCGCGCAGGCGTACAACGCCATCGGGCAATATGAATACCTCGCCGACGCCCTCGCGTCGGAGCTGGAAGCAGAAAGGCGGGCATGAGCCGCACGCGCCTGAGGCACCAGCGAGGGTCACCCTAGTGTCGGCGTCACGAGGTGTCGGCGTCACGAGGTGTCGGTGTCGCCGGGCCCAATCAGACCCGCCAAACCCTACAGCTTGTTCCCGCAGCTCCCGCAGAACTTGGCAGTCGGGCCGGCTTCGGTCCCGCAGTTGGTGCAGTTTTTCTTGCTCGCCGGGGCCGGGGCACCGCAGTCGCCGCAAAACTTCCCGGTGAGATCCGCCCCGCACGAGGTACACTTGAGCCCGGCGGGCTTGGCCTTGCCGTCGGCCTGGCGGACGTCGAACTCACCCTCGATGAGGTCGGTCGTGCGGGCGGCTCGCCAGATCTGCTGCATCTTGGCGGTGTTCTGAGCGGCGGCCATTTCCTCTTCCAGGTCGGGCGCGCACGTCTCGCACAGGTTTCGCTTTTCGTTCCAGCACGCCTGCTCGCAGACCCACTTCCCGCAGCGTCCGCAGAGCTTGAAGATCTTTTTGGCGTCGATGACGGCTTCGCGCAGGGCTTCGTCGCGCTCTTTCCCGCGCATCAGATCCTTGGCGTCGTCGGTGGCGCCGCTGGCGCCACCAAGCCCGCCAAAGAAATTGCTGGCAACCTTGAAGACCGTCCCGGCGGCTCCCAGCTTGGAGTGCTTGAACTGCGACATGCACCCCGTGCCGCAGGTGTCGCAGTAGAACTCGAATTGAAAGCCCGAGTCGGTCGAACAATCTTTGTAGTTGTTCGTGAAATGGATCATGCTGCCCATGACAAGCTCCTTGTTCGTGCGTTCTGCCTCAGCCTATCGCGAGGCCGCCCCCTTCGCCACTGTATTTCCCGCCACTCGCCGCTTCCAGCCCTCCAGAGCCTGATGCCGCGTCAGGTCGAAGCTCAGCGGGGTCACCGTGATGCACCCCTTCAGCAGGTGATCCACATCGCTGTCCGGCTCGGTGCTCCGAAAATCCAGCCCATAGCCCGCCGCCCAGTAATACACCTCGCCCCCGGGGCTCTCGCGCCGCTCATACTTGTCCACCAGCCCGTGCGTGTTCATGGCACACACACGCACCTCTGGCAACGCAGAATCCAGCGTCAGCGCCGGGTCGTCGGTCGGGGGAACATTGATGCTCAAGCACTCATGAGGGCGAGGCAACCCCTCGCGCAGCAACAGGTCGATCGTCCGCCGTGCCCACATCGCCCCCAGCTCAAAATTTGGCTTGCCCTTGCCCAGCATCAGGCTCACGGCGATCGAGGGCACCCCCAAAAACGCCGCCTCCAGCGCCGCCGCCACCGTTCCTGAGTAAATCACGTTAATCCCGCAGTTGGCCCCGGCGTTCATCCCGCTCACCACCAGGTCCGGCAAAGCCCCCTCCCCAAAGCGATCGGGCCATAGGTTGGTCAGAGCCAGCTTCACACAGTCCGCCGGTCGCCCCCCCACCGCCAAACCCGTGTGCCCGGCTCCGACCGGTTCTTCTCGGACCATCAGCGGCTCATGAAACGTTACGCCGTGACTTGTGGCGCTCTGCACGGTCATGGGGGCGACGACCATCAACGCCTGACGAGGGGAGCGCGTCACCGCCTGGGGGACGACATCGCTCAGAGGTCCGCCGTGTCGCGATTGACCCCCGACCGGAAGATCCAGCAACGCCCCGTGCAACGCTCGCAGCCCCGGGGCATGGATTCCGTCGTCATTGGTCAGCAACACACGCATGAAAGGAGCGTATGTTCGCGGCGTGCCCGGCGGCGTCCAACCGGGCCCCTTCAGGCCTGGCGCATCTCGCGCTTCTTCAGCGCCTTGGCCGGGTTACCCGCATAGACCGTCCACGGCTCCAAGTCCTTGGTTGCCACCGCCCCCGCCCCC
>JAKFUN010000237.1 GCA_021732675.1 Phycisphaerales bacterium | reverse complement strand
CACCCGCCAAAACGCCCCGCGATGCTTCTAAGGCCATGCAAGGGCTGCTCGGTCCAACGCATCATCGCCTCGGCTTCGCGATCCACCAATCGCTGGAAGCTGAGCGCCGCCTGCCGACGGTTCATGTGACTCACTCGCGCCCCAAGTACGCCGGACATGCAAAGTCCGCAGACCAGCAGCCCTGCTGCCATCGCCCACACCGAGCGCCGTTGCTTCAGTTGTGATCGCGACTCGGTCACCGCGCTTGTCCGCATCATCGCCACCATCCGCCACAAGATCAGCGGCCCCGCCCCCATGGCGAGAAACCCGGCATCCAACATCGCCCCGGCGGCCCCTTCCACGCCCGGGGCAATCACGGGCAGCAAGAACATCACCCCGGTCTCCACCAAGGCGATGATCACCAAGATCTCAAAGAAGAGTCGCGGGATGTTTAAAACGCGATTCATCGGTACGTATGTCTTCCCTTGCCGCTGCCCGGAACAGCTCACTGACCAATTCAGGCATCTGCATCTTGATGTCGAGTTGCTTCGCCCGCAGCCCCGTGCCGCGATTGGCCAAATGCAGCATCGACGAGCCCCCGAACGGCCTTCAAGGTTCGCCGACAAACCGGTCGGATTACAAAAGAGTCCCCCGACGGCCAGGCGGCTCACTCCCTCGATCGGGGAGAAAACCCCTAAAAGCATGGGGCAACTTGCAGCCCTTACCCCGCTTCTGGGGCGTCGCCGATCTTCACCATCACCTCGCTCAGCGGCTTGCGATGTATGTCCGGCACGCGGCATCCCTCCGCCGCGTACCCAATCGGGATCACCACAAACGCCCGCTCATGCGCCGGGCGCCCCAGCACCTCCGACAAAAACCCCATCGGGCTGGGAGTATGTGTCAGCGTCGCCAGCCCCGCGATCTGGGCCGCCGCCAGCAGCATTCCCACCGCGATCCCCACGCTTTCGTTCACGTAGTAAACCTGCTTGCCCTCGTCGGTCTGCATCAACTTGAAGACCACGATCACCCACGGGGCCTTCTCCAGAAACTCTTTGTTTGTGTCCGTCCCCAGTGGGGCCAGGTCCGCCAGCCACTCCGGGCTCGCGCGGCGGGTGTAAAACTCGCGCTCCTCCACTTCCGCCGCCTCCCGCATCTTTCGCTTCGTCTCGGCGTCCCCCACCACCACAAAACGCCACGGCTGCTTGTTGGCGCCGCTGGGCGCCGTCCCCGCCGCGCGGATCACCCACTCGATCAGTTCCAACGGAACCGGGGTATGGGCAAACTCACGCACCGTGCGGCGTTGATCGATCGTCTCAAAAAACGAGCGTACAGCCGCCAACGGTGCCTCAGGGGGCACGTAACGCCGATATGGAACCGTGGGATATCCCCCCGCTGCACCCGGAGTTGTCATAGTCATAGCTTAGCGCAAGCCCGGTCTGCCGAGTGAAGCAAGCCGCCGGACAAGCCACCGGAGGCGACTCAGGTCAGGTTCGCCCGCAGCGCAAGACCTACTTGTCGGCGACGTTCAGCGAACGACCCACGCGACGCTTGCGATTCATCATCTTGCGGCCGTTGACCGTCTTCATCCGGGCGCGGAAGCCGATGGCGCGCTTGCGCTTGATGCGGCTGATGCGGTGTGGGTAATGCATGCGAACCTCGTCCAATCGCCCGACGCACGCTCCCGACACGGGAGCACACGGGCTTCAAAGCTGGGTCGAGAGGATAGGCGCTCCATCCGCCGTGGGCGACCTCATCTTCGCGGCCACCCACATTTCCTTGCAAGTGCCCGCCCCTCTTGTTATAGGTCTACCAGCCATCCCAAGTACCACCCAAACATCTGTCCCAGGATTCTCATTTTCCACGCAAAAAGCGACGATCTGGAAGGTGCGTGTGGTAGACTTTCGCAGACAGGCGCCCTCGCTCCCCCGCCGTTTCGCGCAACTGTGCGCAAAGCACGACGGGCGAGCGTTGCCGCCGACCACCGTTGGAGGCGGGGCAAACCATGGCCCCGCAGCAGGCAATGAGCGACACTCGACTGCACACTGCGCAAGCCATCCTGGGTCACGTCTTCACCGACGCCGCCATGCTCGACATGGCCCTGACGCACGCCTCCAACACCGAGAACGGGCTGGCCAGCAACGAGCGTCTGGAGTTTCTGGGCGACGCGGTGCTGGGCATGGTGGTGTGCGAGCAGGTCTACCGGCGCTTCCCAATGCTTCGCGAAGGGGAAATGACCAAGATCAAGTCGGTGGTCGTGTCGCGCGAAACCTGTGCAAAGATCGCCCGCGAGATCGGGCTGGAGCCCTTGCTCATCCTGGGCAAGGGGATGCAAGGTGCCGAGCTCCCCGCCTCGCTCTCAGCCTGCGCGTTTGAATCGGTCATCGGCGCCTTGTACCTCGACGCCGGGTTCGATCGCGCCAAATCGTTCTTGATCGCATTGGTGGATCCGCTCATCGAGCGGGCCGCCGCCAGCGGGCACCAGCAGAACTTCAAGAGCGTCTTGCAGCAATACGCCCAGCATCACATGAACGCTACCCCGCTCTACCGGGTGCTCGACGAAAAAGGCCCCGACCACAGCAAGTGCTTCAAGATCGTCGTCGAACTCAGCGGCCGCCGCTTCGAGCCCTGCTGGGGCGCGACCAAGAAAAAGGGCGAGCAAGAAGCCGCCCTGGCCGCCCTGCGCGAGTTAGGGCTGGTCGAAGACCTCCAAGGTGAAGTCCGCGTTGTGATGCCCGCCGCCAAGTAGCCCGGACGCGTCGGTCTCACCGAACAATCGGTTACCACGCCAGGTCCACAATCACCGGCAGGTGGTCGCTTCCTGTGCAATCGGTGCGATCCAGCCCCACCCGCGCCAGCGATTCATCATTCAGCAAGCTGCTGTCAAAGACAAACGCGTCCGCGGCATTGGCGTTTGACCCGCTGTACACCACCCAGTCCAGGCGCCCGGGCACAAACCCGGTGGCAGGGTCGCGCCAGGTGCGATAGACCCGCTCGGCCAGGTCGCGGGCGTCCGCGACTTCCAGATCGCCGCCGTCGGCATCCAGCCCGGCCCGCAGCAGATCCAAAGGCGGGCGGGTCCCCACCAGATTGAAGTCCCCCGCGATCACGCGCCGCGCGTTGGGCCTGGTCGCCGCGATCTTCGCAAACGCCTGATTGATCGCCCTCGCCTCACTCAGACGCTGCTTGTCTTCGGGGCTGTCCTTGGTCCCGCAGCACTTCAGGTGCAGGCTCCCGGCCAACACCTCCCCGCCCGGGGTCTGCACCACCGCACCCACGAAGCGCACGGGCCTTGCGTTGGCCCCCTGCGTCACCGGCTCGCTCAGCAATGTCTCGAGCGGGTAACGGCTCGCCACCAGGACCCCCCCGCCGTTGCTGTTGTCACCCGGGGCCTTGATGACCTGCCAATCCGAGGCCGTCGGCACATTCAGCGTCAACCACGCCTGCACCGCCCCCGCGTCCCCCGCCTCCCACTCCTGCATCAGAATCACGTCCGGGTCCAGCGCCGTCATCACCCGCTTAAAGACCTCCGGGTTGCGGGTTGGCGAAGACTTCTCGACGTTATAGCTCATCACCCGCAGCGCCCCCTTGGGCTTCACCGGCAGATCCACCCCCGAGCGGCGCTTCCCATCCGGGCACGCCTGATCCACCGGCAGCACAAACGGATCTGCGTACCCGATCACCTCGTCCCGCTCCCCCCGCAGGCTCATCACTCCCTTGATGAACCCCGACGAGCACCACCCGCCCTTGGGAAACGGAGCGATGTTGTCGGGCGTGCGCGTCATCCGGAGTTCATACCAGCTCGACGCATACGTCGGGGCCACATGCAGGTCCAGGTCGCCGATGTCGAGCTTGGTCCGTGTCCCCTGCGCGTCGATCGCCTCGGCCAAGACCCCCCGCCCGCGCTTTCCGTCCCGTCCTGCCGGCGAAAAGCGAATCTCCATGTCCGTGCCCAGATCCGCCCACGGCGCCTCCCCGCCAACCTGCCCCGTCTGCGCCGACCCATCCAGATCCAGCGAGATCACCACGCTCTTGTCCGCGCTCTGCAGCGTGAACTGTTCGTCCGCGACCGTGAAACGCAGAAACAAGTTGTGCTCATCCGAGTGCGCCTCGGCCTCTGCCGGCCACTCCGCGATGTCCCCATCCAGCAGCACCCGCAGCGTCGACGGCGCGTTGTGCACCGGCGTCGGCGTCGAGCGGCATCCGCCCATCACGCTGACCAGAGCCCCAACGCCGACCAGCGACCAAACAGCCGCGACACCACCGAACAAACGCACGAGAGGGAAGTTCTTCATGGGCCGACACTATGTCTAGCGTCGCGCGACCAGGCAACCCCCCGACGGCAAAAACCTGCAATCTCGGATCAAATCAGGGCTCTTCCGGGGCAAGCTCGTAAAGCCCATCTGCGACCGGCGAGGCTGGCACAGGCTTGGAAGCCGCCCGCTCTGGCGCAGCCGCCTTGGGTGCCGGGGCCTTGTCCATCCCGGGCCGATGGATGCCATCCTCAATGCGCTTGACGATCTTTTCGGAGAGGCGCCGGTTCTTGTCCAAGGCCGCGTGCCCGTTGCGAACCGCCCAGCGTGTGAGATTTGCAAACCTCACCAGCGGCAACACCCAGTAGCTCGCGGTGTACAAGAACACCCCGCCGATCACCAGTAAAAACGGCGCAGAAAACACCGGCAGCCACCGGCCCGCCAGCGTCGGGGCCACCGCGTCCACCACCAGCCCCGCGGGGATCGACAAGATCATCATGAGCGGCGCGAGCACACACGAGTCCGCCAGCGCCGTGTCGTTGGCCCAACTCGACAAAAATGCCACCTGGGCCAGCAGCAACGCCGCCGCCATCAGGCACGTCAGAATGATCACCCCCACCCCGACCCACACCATCG
>JAKFUN010000151.1 GCA_021732675.1 Phycisphaerales bacterium | reverse complement strand
CTGGGTGCTCTTGAAGGTGGGCAACTGAAAGGCCCAGCCGTCCCACGCTTGGTTGAGCCGCTCGATCTCGGCCTTCAGGGCATCGCTGGGTTCGGTGACGGCGGTCGGGGCCCCGCCCGCCTGCGTGCCGTCCTCCGCCTTGGGGCTCGCGTCGGCCGGGGGAGTCGGGGGGGCCTCGAACCCGGCGTGCAAAGACCACCACCAGGCGTCAAGTTTCTTCACGCCTCGGGCCTCGATCAGCAGCCCGTCAAAGCAGCTTACTTTGAGCACGTGGGCCTCGGGGGCGTCCGTCCCGGCCTCCTGCGCCTTTGCAACATCATCAAACGTCACGCCCGCCAGCGCGTTAGCCAGGCGCGTCAGCACAAACTCGTCCTTGAGGGTGCGCCCCTCGGGCTGGTTGGCCAGCGTGTACTTGGTGTCGTTGGCGCTGGGGCGCGAGATCTCCGCGACCGGCGCCCCCGCCAGCTCGGCGCGGACCGCCCGCACCCGTTCGGGCTTCAGGTCGCTCACGCTGCGCACCATCCACTCCTTCGCGTCCGCCTCGAAGCGAAACTCGCCGCTGACCAGGTACGACAGCGCCTCGCCTTGGCGGCGCACAAAGTTTCTCGGCTCTGACTCGCTCGCCCCAGCCTCGAGCTGGCGACGCCCGACGATCACGCTCGCCAGCGGCTTGCCCTGCGCGTCCGCGACCGTCACCAGCGTCGACGCGCTGCCCGGCGCGTCCGGGTCTTCCACACTCAGGCGGCTGTACAGCTCTGGCTTGCTCGTCTTGGCCTCGATGATCTGCGAATCCGCCAACGCCCGCAGCCCGTCGCGCACTCGAGCGCCGTCCGCCGCGTACCCGCCCTTGGAGGGCAGCACCCACCCGTCGCCCTGCTTGGTCAGGACCAAGTCGGCGGCGTTCTTGCGGATGGTGACCGACGCCGCCTGATCCGCGACGAGCGCAAAGTCGCTCAGAAACAAGCCCCGGGGGGCGCTCACACCCGCCGTAGTTGCCTGGCGCTGCGCCACCAGCGAATAGCCCCCCACGAGGATGATCCCCGCGACCCCCGCCAATGCCGCCAACTGCACAGGCTTCACGCGACACCTCCGGCACCCTGCGCCCGGCCCTGCCTGGACTTGCGGGCGAGATAGAGCAACAACGCGAACAACGCCACCAAGACCGGCACCAGCCCGGTGTTGATGAGCTTGAGCAACACACCCAGCCGCTCGATGTCTTTGCTGAGCTCCAGCCTGACTTGGCGCAGCTTTTTGCGGGTCTCGCTCTCTTCGATGCGATATTTGGCGATCTCCTTGGCCTGCTCGGGCGAGAGGGCGATCGACCCCTTGTCGTCGCGTTGTCGCTGCAGCTCGGTGATCTTCGACTTGGCTTCCTGCAAAGCCTGCTCCAGCACGGTGCGTTGGGCCAGCAAGGTCTGATCAGCACGGCGTTGCATGGCGTCGACGGTTTCGAAGGGCCGGGCCGATTCCCGCCGCGCCCGGATCGAGATCAGATCATTGTCGCCCGACAGGTTGTCCAGCGCGCTGAGCACAAAGTCGGCGTTGTCCGAGATCTTCCGCTGCACCTGCTGTCCAAAGAAGTTCTCGCTGCGCACCCACAAGTTGTCCGACAGCAGGTCGCAGTCGGCGACATAGATCACGCCGATGTCGCCCTTCGACTCGGCCAGATGGCCCTGCGCGGGCGGGGCTTCCTGCCCTTCGGCAGGCTTGGGGGCGCCATCGGGGAAGGCGCTTTTGACCTTCCCACTCAGGCGGGCCGCGAGCACAAGCTCGGAGTTCCCGGGGGTGTATTGCTTGAGCAGGGCCTTGGGGTCGGGCGGGAAGGTCATGGCCTCGATGGGCAAGAGGGCCGCCTGCGAGGTGGTGTGCACCAGGGGCGTGATCGTGGCCCCGCCCGTCGCGCCGGCCTTGGCCCGGATCGCCCCCGGGGTTCCGAAGATGACCTGCTTGAGATCGCTGGTGACGGCGTCGTCCTTCGAGAGGAATTTCTCCGCCAGGTTGAGCCACACCACATAGGGCGTGGCTTCCTGGTTCCCCTGCGAGCCGGTGTAGACCCGCAGGGCCAGCTCGCGATCCGACGCGAGCTGGCCGCCGATCATTTCGACACCCCAGGCGTCGAGCAGCTTCTCCAGCGACGACGCCCCCCCGCCGCTGGGCACGCCGAACTGCCCCGGCATCTTGTCCTGCTCGCAATATGGGTCGGTGAAGAGCAACATCTTGCCCCCGCCCAGCACATATTGGTCGATCGCAAAGAGGGTCGCGTCGCTCAACCCCTTGGGGTGGACGACCATCAGCACCGTGATGTCGGCGGGGATCTCCTTCGCGTCATTGAGCGTGCGCACCTCATACAGGCTCTTGATCTCGTTCGAGATCTGCCAGGGGGGGGTCTGCTGGGGTTGGCGCGTGCGCGGATCCATCGAAAAGCCCCCGTCCAGGGCCAGGCCAGAGATCAACCCCACCACGCGCTTCTTGGGGTGGGCCAGCGCATAGATCAGTCGCGAGGTGTCGTACTCCAGGAAGCGCTCCTTGCGCGGGTCGAAGAACGCGATCGTCTCTTTCCCATCAGTCGAGTTCGTCCCCACCAGACCCAGAAAGAGATTCTCCCCCGCGTCATTCACCGGCACCGGCGTCAGCCCCGCCTGCACCGCTTCGTCTTCTTCTTCGGAGAACGCCTCGGGGTTCACCACCCGCAGGGCGATCTTTCCATCCGACACCCGCGCGTACTCCTCCAGCGTCTCGCGCACCCGCTGTGCGAATGACTGGATTTCGGGCCGCCCCTGCGCCAGCTTGGACGAGTAGTACAACGTTAGCTTGATGGGCTCATCTGGGGATTTTGCAATATTGCGGCTGCCCTTGGTCAACGTATAAATCGACCCCTCCGTCGCATCCACCCTCACCCCGCGCAAGCCCGCCCCCGCCAGCATGTTCAGCCCAAAGAAGAGGGCCACCAGCACCACCACCAACGCCGGAATCTGAAGTGATCGCATCATCCCGCCAACCCTCTTTTCATCGCGACGGCGTCCGCCGGATCGCCTCGCGTTTTTGCAGTTCCTTCTCAACTTCTGACACGGGCGTCCCGCCCGCGCTATTCCCACCCCACACATCGAGTTGCCAAAGTCTGCCTCGCTTCGAGGCTACTTCCCTCGCTCCAACAAGGCCGCGTTGAGCACCAGGCACGTCACGATCAGCGAGCCAAAGAAGACCAAGTCCCGCGCGTCGATCACGCCCTTGCCGATCGACTCAAACCGCGTCAAGAAACTAAACGACGCGATCGTCTCGACGACTCCCGCCGGGGCCCACCCCTGGAAAAAGTTGAGCACGGGCCCCAGCCCCGCCAGCAGAAAGCCGAAGCAGATCACCACCGACACGATGAACGCCACGACCTGGCTGCGGGTGGCCGCGCTGGCGCAGGCGCCGATGGCCAGAAAACTCCCGGCCATCAACACGCTCCCCACGTACCCCGTCAAGATCGCCCCGTTGTCCGGGTTGCCCAAGTAGTTCACCGTGATCCACAAAGGGAAGGTCAGCACGATCGCCAGCCCGGTGAAGAGCCAGGCCGCCAGAAACTTGCCGACCACCGCCCCCAGCCTGGTGATGGGGAGCGTCGCCAGCAGCTCCAGCGTCCCGCTCCGGCGTTCCTCGGCCCACAGCCGCATCGCGATCGCCGGAATCAGGCACATGAAGAGCCAGGGCTGAAACGAAAAGAACGAACGCAGGTCCGCCTGGCGAACCTCAAAGAACCCGCCGATCTCGAAGGTGAAGACCCCCGACAGGATCAAAAAGATAATAATGAAGACATAAGCCACCGGGGTCACGAAGTACCCCGCCAGTTCACGCCTTAGTACCGCTGTCCAGCCTTGCATGGTGCTCGCTTCCTCTTCGTCGCCCCGGTGGGTTCGTTGATGCCCGCCGTCGAGCGTGTTTTTCTTGGCGTCCAGTCTTCGTGTTCAGTCTTCGCCTCTGGACTTCGAATCCGAGGGCTTAGCTGCGTGCTCCCGCCCCGGTCAGGTCGCGGAAGACGTCGTCCAGGCGCCCACCCTCGATCCGCATCTGCTCCACCCGCCAGTTCTTGCTCTTTACCAGTTGGGTGATCCCCGGCGCGATGTCGCGGCCCCGGCTTGGGATCACCTTACACGTCACCCGCACGCCCTCCGGGGTGTTCTGCCGGCCGAGATCTTCAACCCCCGCCACCCCCGCCAGCTTCTGAAACTCTTCGAAGACCGCCGTCCCCGCCGGGGGGACCAGCGAGACCGTGACCGCGTTGTGATATTTGCTTTTGGCCGCCAGCTCGATGGGGGTCGAGTCGGCAACCACCTTGCCCTTGGCGATCACGATCGCCCGGGTACACACCGCTTCGACTTCTTCCAAGATGTGCGTGCTCAGCACGATGGCCCGCTCCCCCTGGCCCGAGAGCTCGCGGATCAGCCGCCGAACTTCGTGCTTCTGGTTCGGGTCGAGCCCGTCGGTGGGCTCGTCCATGATCAGCACCGGGGGCTCGTGCAGAATCGCCTGCGCCAACCCGACCCGGCGCTTGAAGCCCTTACTTAGCGTGTCGATCGACTGCCCCAGCACGCCTCCCAAGCTCGTGCGCTCCACCGCCTTGGCGATCGCCTCACGCTTGGCCACCCCCGACAACCCCCGCGCCCGGGCGCAGAAGTCGAGGAACGACCCCGGCGTCATGTCCGCGTACGCCGGCGCTCCCTCGGGCAAGTACCCGATCCGGCGCTTGACCTCCAGAGGCGATTGGGCGACGTCAAAGCCGCACACCTTGGCCGACCCTGATGTCGGAGCCAGGTATCCGGTGATCATTTTCATGGTGGTGGACTTGCCCGCGCCGTTGGGTCCCAAAAAACCCAACACCTCGCCTGGCGCGACCGAGAACCCCACCCCGTCC
>JAKFUN010000033.1 GCA_021732675.1 Phycisphaerales bacterium | reverse complement strand
GACGAAGTCGCAGCCCAGCATGCCGACGTTGGTGCTGGGGGCTTCTTCGATGTCGCCGGGGTTGCTGAGATAGGCGTGGCCGATGTTGAGTTCGGAGATCATCTCGGCGATGATCCAGTTGACATCCTCGCGCGACGCGGCGTCGTCGACGAAGGTGCCGTAGTGCTCGCGCATCTTCGCCCAGTTCACCCCGTGCATGGTGGGCTCGTAGAAGTAATCACGCATGATGCGCCAGGAGTCGTTGAAGATCTGCTTCCACTCGGCGCGGGGGTCGACCGAGATGGACATGCCCGTGGTGGGCACCGAGTCGGCCTTGCCACCGGCGCTGGGGTCGGCGATGGCGAGGTTGGAGCCACCACGGAAGACCAGCAGTTTCTTACCGTCTGCCGAGACCTGGAAGCCGGTGCCGGAGGTGACGGTTTTTTCGGAGGGCTCGTCGCCGGTGTAGTCGTAGACCTTGATGGAGGAGGGGCCGCCATCATCGCCTCGCCCGGACTGGCGAACGTAGATCAGCTTTTCACCTTCAACCACGCCCAGGCTTCCGAAGGAACCGGCTGAGGCGCCCAACTGAATCGCGCGGCGCTCGAACCCGTCGAAGTCAATCTTGACATCCTTGATTTCGCCCTCGGGCTCGCTGGCGGTCGCGCCGGCCTTGACGCCCGCGTCCAGCGTCTTGCTGGTGCGGGTGGCCTTCCACTTGCCTTTTTGCTCGCCGACGTTCCAGGTGCCGCTGGCAGAGTCGCCACTGACGGTGCCGGAGAAGGCGACCTGCTGGGGGCCGAGCTTGGCCTGAACGGTGATGGCACCGGTGGCCTTATCGAAGGAGCCGGAGATGGAGCCGCTGCCCATGAGCGAGCTGACCTCGCCGGTGAGCTTGCCGGCGTCGAGCTTGAGCTTGAGGGTAAAGGGAAGCTCCGGGGGGAGGCCCGGCTGCGGGGTGTCGAAGGTGGCGGTGGCGCCCCAGACGCCGGTGACGCCGTCGTCGGCGGCGGGCTCGGCGGGCTTGGTTTCGGTGGAGTCAGCCGGCTTGCCTTCGGCGGGCTTGGCCCCCTCGGGCTCGTCGGTTTTTTCTGACTTGTCCGCGGGCTTTTCGTCTTTGGGGGCGTCCTCTTTTTTGGGCTTTTTGGCGGGCTTGATTTCTTCTTCGTCGCTCTTGGGAAGGCCCGGGCTCTTGATGTCGGCCCGGAGCGGCACCATCAGCAGCACGTCGGTTTCGGTGTAGGCGAAGGTGGTGTCGAGGGGGCTGTAGACCGGGTTGTTGATGGCGCGGCGGGAGACGAAGAAGAGGTAATCGCCTTTGCGGTCAAATGTCGGGGTGAAGGCGGCGAACATCGGGCTGGTGACTTCGCGCTTTTCGCCGCTCTTGACGTCGGCGATGATGACCACACCCTGCTCGCTGTCGCCGGTGCGGGTGTAGGTAATCCACTTGGAGTCGGGGGACCAGGACATGGGCCCGGAGAGCATGAAGGGGTCTTTGTCGAACTCCTTGGTGTCGCCGCTGGCGACATCGGTGAGAAAGATCCGCCCGTTCTGGTCGGTGAAGACGATCTTGGTGGAGTCGGGGGACCAGGTGGGGCTGGAGCGATAGCCCGGGCCGAGGTTGGTGAGCCGGCGCGGGCCGGGCTTGGGGGCGGGGGAAGCTACGGCGTCTGCCGGCTCGGCGGATTTGGGTTCGGCGGGCTTGGTTTCCGAAGCGCGCGTGTCATCCTGCTTGGCGTCGCCGGCCTTGGTTTCGTCCTTCTTTGTGCCGTCTTTGTTGGTGTCTTCTTTGGCCGGCGGGAGCTTGGCGTCGGAGGCACGGACCCAGAGCTCATTCTCGCCGGTTTCGTCGGAGAAGTAGGCGATAGAGGCTCCGTCGGGGCTCCAAGCGGGGTCTCGTTCAGCGATGCCGCTGGTGCGGGTGAGGGCGCGAACCACGCCCTCTTTGGCGGGGGTGGACCACAGGCCACCGCGCGCCTCCACCACCACGCGTTTGGCGCTGGGAGAGACGGAAGCCGAGGCGACATGCTTGGCAGCGTCGACGCTCTGCTCACGGATCTTGGGGCGATCCCCCGGGATGGTCACGATCACCTGCTTGGATTGGCGATTGCCCAGATCCAGCAGCATGAGCTTGGATCCAAGCTGGAAGACGATTTCTCCCTTGCCAGCGTCGCCCGGGCCGATCGAGGGCCAGCGGACATCGTCGTCCTTGAAGCTTGTCACCTGGTCGCGCTTGCCGGTGCGGGTGGAGTAGCTCCAGATGTTCAGGCGGTGCTCGGGGCCGTTGTCTGAGAGGTAGTAGACAACATCGCCATCGCCCTGGGGGACCCACATCGGCAGGGTGTCTGTCCCTTCCCAATCGGTGATCTTTTTAGAGGTGTGATCTTTGAGGTTGAAGAGCCACAGGTCGGTGGCCATCCCCCCCCGGTAGCGTTTCCAGGTGCGGTTGTCGATGCTGTGGGGGGCGTAGGCGAGCCATTGTCCGTCGGGGCTGATGCTGCCAAAGCCGGCGTAAGGCACCGGGAGCTTTTCAGGGAGTCCGCCGGCGGCGTTCACGGCAAAGAGCTGGGTCTGGCGCTGCAGGCCGGCCAGGCCGTTGGTGAGAAACAACAGCTTGCCGTCGGGGGTCCAGTCGGCGAGGGTCTCGCCGGCGGGGTGGTAGGTGACGCGCGTGGGCGCACCGCCGCCGATGGGGATGGTGTAGATGTCGCGATTGCCGTCGTAGTTGCCGATGAAGGCAATGGCCTTGCCGTCGGGGGAAAACTTGGCGAAGGATTCGAGGCCGGGGGGGCTGGCCAGAGGTGAAGCCAGCCCGCCAGCCTTGGGGACCACCCACAGGTCATTGGCGTATTCGAAGACGATCTGCGTGGCGGAGACATCGGGCCAGCGGAGCATGCCGCCGTGCGGGGTGACATCGGCGACAGCCGCGGGCGCCAGGCCGGCCAGCAAGATCACTAGGCGGGCAGAAGAAGGGCGGAGTTTCGACACGCAGAGTCCTTTCACGAGATGAACTGGAAAGAGCACAAGAACAACCTGCAAGGGCGAACATTCTGGGGACCCGCCAGCGTACGTTCTGCGCGGGGCTCACGAGCGCCGGGCACCCCCGACAAGGAAACCCACGGGATCAGACGCCCGCCAGATCGCGACACCCGCTCCACCAACCTCACCCCAACCCGAAAGCCGGTTTGGACCAACTGACAACCATACCGAACGATCTGCGGCGCGATCGGTGAAAGGATGCACCGGAACACAATTCCCGTCGAGACCAACCGGCGGGTGCGACCAAAATCGTATAGAATCTTTGCGACGCCTCGCGGCCCACTTCCGCTCCGTCAACGCCCCGCCAGGGTCGCTCACGAGAGCTGATCAAGTCGCACGTCCGGTACCCGTCGGCCAAGAAAATCCGGCGGCGGTCATCCGGCCCCGCCGGAGAACCGCGACTTGGATGCCCCTTGAAAGCCGCTGTTACGTCGATCGCACGCCTTGGACCCGGCTGAATCTGATTGGCTGGCGAACCCGCTTCCAAGGTTTTTCAAACTCAACGTCGTCGCCTCGCGACAGCAAGGATTGCGCCATTCACAAGCTCTCACAACCCCAGCCGCTCGGTGCCCAGTCGAGCTCATCGGTCCCACTGCCAGGGCTGATGCCCAAGGTGCCCGGCATCTCGAAGCCAGCCAAGGCCAGCTCCAGGCCAGTGGCGATGAAGCCGCTGCACCTTCCGGAAAGCGTAAAGCCGACGGAAAAGTCCAAACTGCGGATCCGGTGGACCTACTCGCTGAGTATTTTGGGCGTGCATGCGCTGGCGCTGCTGGCGATATCGCCATGGTTCTTTAGCTGGGCGGGGGTGGTGGCGTGCGTGCTGGGGGTGTATGTCTTCGGCACGTTGGGCATCAACGTTTGCTTCCATCGCCTGCTGACGCATCGCAGCTTTGCCTGCTCGACGGCGATGGAGCGCGGGTTGGCGCTGATCGGCGTCTGTTCATTGCAAGAAGGGCCTGGGCGATGGGTTGCGATCCATCGCCAGCATCACCAGCACTCGGACGAGCGGCCCGACCCACACTCGCCGCTGGTGGCCTTTTTTTGGGGGCACATCGGGTGGCTGCTGGTGACCAACGACCAGACCGACACGATGCAGCTTTATCATCGCTACGCCCAGGACCTCATGAAGCAGCGGTTCTACATGAACCTCGAGCGCCGGCTGAACTGGTTGTGGGTGTACATCGCCCACGCAGTGCTTTTCGCGTTGGTGGCGCTGTTGGTGGGCTACGGGGTATGGCGCGATTGGTCAGGCGCGGCTCAGTTCGCAGCCAGCGTGGTGGTCTGGGGGGTTCTGCTGCGCACGGTGCTGGTGTGGCACATCACTTGGAGCGTGAACTCGCTCTCGCATTTGTTTGGGTACCAGAGCCACGACACGGGAGAGAACAGCCGCAATAACTGGCTGGTGGCGCTGATCTCCAACGGCGAGGGGTGGCACAACAACCATCACGCGGACCCGAGGTGTGCCGCCCACGGGCATAAGTGGTACGAGCTGGACGTCTCGTACATCTCGATTGTGGTCATGGAGAAGCTTGGGTTGGCGAAGCGGGTGATGCGGCCCGGGCGTCGATAGATGCAACCGGTCGATAGATTCGTCCGGTCGATAGATTCGTCCGGTCGATAGATGCTTCCGGGCGATAGAAGCTTCCGGGTGGGGCTGGAGAACCCCGGCGGGCCCTCGCCAGCCACTATCAATCCCCAACAACCAAATACGGGCGGCAGGAGTCGAACCTGCAACCTCCTGATCCGTAGTCAGGTGCTCTATCCAATTGAGCTACGCCCGCACTGACCGGGATTTGACCCCCGGCAGGAAGGGAAGCCTAATCACCATCTTTGCGTGAGACAAGTGCCAAGGCGAAACGAAGTCGCGCCCTGTCGGCGGCCGGGCCCCCCTCGACCACCCC
>JAKFUN010000095.1 GCA_021732675.1 Phycisphaerales bacterium | reverse complement strand
CCGCAGGGCGTGGCCCATGGAGACGCGCAGAGCTTTGCGATAGAGCGGGTCGCAGGAGCCGGGGCTTAGGAGGATGGCGCAGTCGCCGCCCCCGAGAGCGGCGGCGGAGCGAAACAACGCGCCGACGTTGTCGGGGTTGCTGACGTTTTCGAGCACGAGCAAGGTGCGGGCGGTACGGAGGATGTCGGCAGGATTGGGAGCGGGGGTGGGGCACTCGCCACAGGCCAGAACGCCCCGGTGAAAGTCGTAGCCGACGAGGGCCACCATGACTTCCTGGGGGGCGACGTAAACGGTGAGGCCATCGAGCATTTTTCCGAGGCGAGCGGCCCGCGCGGGGGTGGTGAGAACGCTGCGGATGGAAAAGCGGGAGGCGAGCAGTTGCTCGACGACGAGCTCGCCCTCGGCGATGAAGGGGCTGGTCAGCTCGCCCAGGCTGCGCGGCAGGGCCGCCCGCGCGGGCAACGCGGCGTAATCCGCCACCCGGGGATCTGCGGGATCGGAAATGGGAATCCAGGAGTCCAAGCGGAAAGTGTTTGGGCGGGGGGAGCGACTGGGGTTAGGGCTGGAGTTCGAAGAGATGTTCGACGCGTTCGATGGTCAAGAACCCGACCTTCACGACCCGTCGCTCGTGCTCGCGGACAATGCCTTCGGGCCCGACGTCGCGCACTTCTTCTTCGGTGACGTTGGCGGGGGACAGGCTGATCTTGAGCAGGGAAGAGATGGTCACCAACTGGTCCTTGCCGGTGCCCGCGGCTTTGATGATTTTGAGTTCGAGGGAGGCCTTGCCGGTGGAGCGTTCTTCGTCGGGGTTATTGGCGTAGGTCAGGCGCACATCGCTTTGGGTGGTCCAGCCCCCGGGCCCGAGGGTGTTGGGCATGAGGACCAAGGGCGGGGTGTAGGTGGTGAGGGCGTTTTCGCTGTAGTCAATGACGGCGCGAAGGCCCACGCCCCCGTCTTCGAGAGGAACGAAGGTGAGGACTTGGAGGGCCAGGCCCACCTCGGGGGTGGAGTCGATGAGTTTGGCGTCGCCGCTGGTCATGGTCCAGCTTCCGTCGGCGGCGGCGTCGGTGAAACGTCGAACCTGGGTCTTTTGGGATTTGGTGTCGAGGTATCTCTTGTCGCGTTTGCCGGGGAAGTAGATCTGCTTGGCGGGGACGGAGACACTGATGGCGTCGGGATCGGCGCTCGGAGCGAGGGGGGGCGATGAGCAGCCTCCGACGAGGCCGCTCGCGGCCATGGGCAGGGCCATGAGCAGGGCCAGACGATTGCGACGCAACCTGCGGAGGAGAGTGTGCATGTGTTTGGATGATAGTGGCGTGTCTATCACGCGCTCGCCGGTTCTTTGGCTGGGGGTGCCCGTTTCCTCGACTCGCGAATCTCCGTATGCTCACTGCTGTGCCGCAGAACGCCCCATCCAAGCCGCTGACCGCCTATGTCGTCGGGGCAATGTCCCTGTTTTGCCCGCCCCTCGGGTCGATACTGCTTTTGGGCTATTTGACGTCGGTGGCGGGGTGGCTGCGTGATCAGGGGGCTACGGGGGTCTTGTGGTACGTCGGCGCTTTTGCGGTTTTGGCGGGGTTGGCGCTCTTGCCGACCTACGCACAGGCGCTGCTGGGCGGGTATGTCTTTGGGTTCGAAGTCGGGCTGCTGGCGGCTCTGGCCGGGTTCTGCGGGGGCTCGATCATCGCGTACGAGATCGCCCGGCGGCTGCATACGGATCACATCAACGCGAAGATCGACGCCAAGCCTCGGTGGAAGGCGGTTCGCGATGCGTTGATCGGCCCGCCCGACGGCACCCGCTCATGGTGGCGGACCTTTGGGATGGTGACGCTGATTCGGTTTCCGCCAAACTCGCCGTTTGCGTTTACGAACTTTGTGCTGGCCTCGGCCAAGGTGCCCCGAAGCGCGTTCCTGTTGGGGACGCTGGTGGGGATGACCCCGCGCACGGCGTTGGTGGTGTTTGTGGGGTCGGGCCTGCCAAAGCTGGACGGGGAGCACAGTCTGCTAAAGGATGCCCCCACCTGGGCGATTGTGGCGGCGATTGCGACCTCGCTGGGGGTGGTGGGACTGATCGGGTATCTGGCGAACAAGGCGCTGGACCGGGTCGCCAAGGCGAACATGCCCGCGTGAATCGGGTGTGCGGGCGTGGCCTGCGGGGTTAGAAGTCGATAGGCTTTGAGCATGGCACGCCGGCAGCGCGACGATGAGATGGACGAGTTGGACGAGGCACCCAGCCCTGAGGACCTGGATCGGTTCGGGGGTGTGACGGTCACGTGTCCGAAGTGCAAGAGCGAGCTTTATGATGACGCGGCGGTCTGCTGGAAGTGCGGGCATGCCTTGGCCTCCCGCCCCGAGAACACCCGCCCGCCGCTGTGGATTGTTATCGCCGGTGGACTGGCCCTCCTAGGCCTTATGTACATCATGATCCGTTAGCGAGGCCCCGGCCACACCCGCGGCACGGGCGGCACACGCCCCCCCAGGAAGGGCAGCAGGGGCGGGCCGGACCCGGTTTTATGGCCTAGGTGGGGCTGTGAGGGGTGTTTACAAAAGTGGGCTAACCTCATGCGGGGTGCAAGGTTGCGCCGACACAAGGGGCGATTATGACCGAACTCCAAGCATGGTCGATGAAGCCTTTGTCCGAGCGTCTTGAGTGGGTGGCGAGCTTCCGCCGCGCCATTGCGTCGTACGAGCGTGAGCTGTGCGCGCTGATGGAGCAGGAGGTGGGCAAGCCGCGGCTGGAGGCGCTGACGAGCGACATTGCGCCGGTACTGGCGGCGTGCCGCTATGTGGAACAAAACGCCCAGCGTCTCTTTCGGCCCAGGCGATTGGGGGGAGGGCCGCTGTGGCTGGGGAAGATGAATGTCCGGGTGCATCGGGAGCCACTGGGGGACATGGCGATCATCGCGACCTGGAACTACCCGGTCGGTTTGCTTGGGGTGCAGTTGGTGCAGGCGTTGGCGGCGGGCAACTGCGTGACGGTGAAGCCTTCGGAGCGGGCCCCGCGGACGCAGACGCTCTTGCTGGGGCTGGCACAGGCGTGCGGGCTGCCGGCGGGGGCGTTGCGTTGGACGCACGCGAGCCGGCAGGCTGGGGAACAGCTTTTGTTTTCGCGTCGGTTTGATCATGTGGTGTTTACTGGCTCGACGGCGGTGGGGCGGGACATCGCGTCGATCCTGGCGCCGAACATGACGGGGCTGACACTGGAGTTGTCAGGGCGGGATTCGGCGTTTGTACTGGGTGACGCGGACGCAAAGTTTGCGGCGGAGTGCTTGTGGGCGGGGGTGAACCTGAACGCGGGGCAGACGTGCATGGGCCCGCGTCGGGCGTTGGTGCACCGGAGCGTGTACCAGGCTTTCTGCGCGGAGATTTCGCGGTTGGCGT
This sequence comes from Phycisphaerales bacterium, assembly GCA_021732675.1. Classification (GTDB taxonomy): domain Bacteria; phylum Planctomycetota; class Phycisphaerae; order Phycisphaerales; family UBA1924; genus RI-211. The sequence continues at coordinate 1,555 of JAKFUN010000095.1, read as the reverse complement.
CGGGGGCGGGGACGCGGCGGATGATCGATCAGGCGGCGGCGATGAAGTGCTACGGGTTGGCGACCCAGGCGATCGCGGAGGGGGCGAAAGATGCCGCGAGCGAGGTGCGAGGGGGACAGCAACCCCCGGTGCCGGCACCGATCGACGGCTTTTGGCGGCCGACCGTGCTGCTCGACTGCAAGCAAGATTCGGACATTGTTAGGGGTGAGCACTTTGGCCCGCTGCTGGCCGTGGTGCCAATCGACTCGCTTGAACAGGCGATGGTGATCCACGACCGGTGCGACCAGCACCTGACGGCGAGTATTTTCACTCGCGACGCGCAGGGGGCTTTGGCGCTGGCACATCGACTGAACGCCACCAATATCACGATCAACGACTTGATTGTGCCGACCGCGCATCCCAAGGCGTCGATCGGTGGACGCGGGGAGTCGGGCCTGGGAGTTTCCCGGGGTGAAGCGGGATTGCTGGCGATGACACGTCCGGTGTATGTGTCTGTGAGTAAGGGACTTATTCGCAGGTCGGCCATGAAACCCAGCAAAATGGTTATCGGTATGCTGGCGAGCTTCATACGCTGGCGGTACGGGGGGAGCGACCAACTGCGTCACGCGATGTCAGGGATTCTGCCCGGCGCCTTGGCGTTGTTCGGGGGCGACGATCGCACGCGGCAGATGGAGCCTGACATCCCGTTGGCGAAAGTCGACGAAAAGAAAACCGCATGACGACGTTTGCACAACCCAAGACGATGACTCCTTCCAACTCGAGTTCCGCCGCCGCGCGAGGCAAGAGCGCCATCGTCATCGGTGGCGGGCTCGCCGGGCTGGCCAGTGCTGTGGAGATGGCCTCGCATGGGGTGACGCTGGTGGAGCGCAACCCCCACCTGGGCGGGAAGATGAACGTGCTGAGCGAAGGGGGTTACACCTTCGACATGGGGCCGACGATCATTACGTTGCCGCAGGTGTTGCGGGGGATCATCCGGCGGAGCGGCAGGCGCCCGGAAGACTACATCAACCTCGTCAACCTCGACCCGCAGTGGCGTTGCCACTACGAGGATGGGACGGTGATCGACCTGCGCCTCAAGCTGGCGGACACCATCGCGGGGCTGGAGAAGCAGTTTCCGGGTCAGGGGGCGGGGCGGGGCTTTCAGAGCTTTGTGGAGTACAGCCGGCGGATGTTGCGGCTGTCGGAGAAGGTCTTCTTCTATCGCGACCTGGGGGGGGTGCTGGACATGATGTTCAGCCCGCCCAAAGACCCCGGGCTGATGGGTGATGTGCTGGCGATGCGGATGTACAGCACGGTGGGGGCGACGGTACACAAGCACATCAAAGAGCCTCACACTCAGCAGATGTGCGAGCACTTTTTGCAGTATGTGGGTTCGAGCCCGTTTTTGGCGCCGGCGATTTTGTCGCTGATCGCAGCGTGCCAGACGGATCACGGATGCTGGTACCCGATGGGCGGGACGCGGATGGTGGCGCGGACCCTGGCCACCGTCGCGCTTGAGCAGGGGATCGACGTGCGCCTGGGTGTAGGGGTGGCGAAGATCAACCACGAGGGGGGC
>JAKFUN010000076.1 GCA_021732675.1 Phycisphaerales bacterium | reverse complement strand
ACACAGTCCCGCCCGCCCTCGGCATCGAAGTAGTCGTGCATGCGCGGGGCGTTCCAGAGCTTGATCATCTTCGACCCAAAGTCGTCGTGAAAGCTCTGGATGTCGCTCAGAAACCCCTCGCGCATCGCCCGGGCCCGGTCGGCGCGAAAATCCGGAAAGGCAATGAACCGGGCGCGATCGCCCAGCGCTTCGCGGACCAGCTTGGCCTCGCCCAGACGCACCATCGTGTAGACCTTTGAAATCTGGTACAAATCCGCGACTTTGGCGTAGATCTTCCCCGCCTGGGCCCCGTTGTTGTGGGCGTGAATGTCGATGATCGGGATTGGGGGCGTCGGCAGCCGGGCGGCTTCCTTCGCGTAGTCCATACCCACGCGATTCGCCAGATTGATCGGTCGTTCGCCTATCGTGGCAATCTGAAACGTGCTGGAACGCGTCGGGGGCTGGTGTGACATCAGGGTGACTGTAGAACCATGGCGAAACAGGTATCCAAACCCGCCCGGTGCCGCGTCGTGCTCGCCCACGACTGGTTGGTCGGGCTGCGCGGGGGGGAGCGCGTCCTCGATGCCATCGCCCGGGCGCTGGCGTTGCTCCCCCATGTGGAGGTCGCCGGGCTCTTCGTGATGTTCGACGACACCCACAGCCTTTCGCGGGCGGTCGATGCGTTGCCTCACGTTCGCTCGACTCTTGGGCGCTTGCCCTGGGCCAGCGGGCCATTGCGCCGCTGGCTGTTGCCGCTCTACCCGCTGGCTGTCGGTGACCTGTCGCGCCGCCTGGCAGCGCTGCATCGCAAAAAGCCCATCGATCTGGTGATTTCGACCAGCTCCGCAGCCATCAAAGGGCTCAAGGCGCCGCAGGGTGTGCCCCACCTCTGCTACTGCCACTCCCCCGCCCGATATGTCTGGTCGCAGACCAAGCAGTACAGCGACGGAAGCGTGCTGCGAGGGCTAGGCCTGCGCCTCTTCAGCGAGCGCTTCAAGACCTGGGATCGGCGGACCAGCGCCAACGTATCAACCTTCATCGCCAACTCCAACCACACGCGCTCGGAGATCCAGCGCTGCTTCTCGCGTGACGCCAAGGTGCTGTTTCCGCCAGTGCGCACCGAGTTCTTCACCCCCCCCACCCAGCAGCGACCCCTTGACGGGCCCTGGATGGTGGCGGCGGCCCTCGAGCCCTACAAGCGCACCGAGCTGGCGATCGAAGCCGCCCGCCGCGCCAATCGCGAGCTGCTCGTGGTCGGCGACGGGAGCGAGCGAGCGCGGCTGGAGCGGCTGGCCGGCCCTCACACCCGCTTCCTGGGTCGCCTGGGCGATGAACGCCTGCGCGAGCTCTTTCGCAGCGCCAGCCTGCTGCTCTTCCCTCAGGTTGAAGACTTCGGGATTCTGGCGCTGGAGGCCCAGGCGTGCGGGCTTGCGGTGATCGCCCGCCGCGCGGGCGGCGCGCTCGACACCGTGGTGGACGGGGTGACCGGCGCGTTCTTCGACGACGTTGACGACCCCGACGCGATCATCGCGGCAGCCCGGCGCTGCCCACGAAACTGCGACGCAGCGTGCCGGGAAAACGCGCTGCGATTCTCCGAGGCCGCATTCAAAGACGGGCTGATGAAGCTGCTCTTGGCCCAGTGCGCCAAGCTGGGGGCGTGAGCCAGTCTGCCTCTCGGGCTCGCCACGACCCGCTCAGTTCCAGCTACAACCCTTGGGCCAATCTTCCGGGTGTTGCTTGATCGCCTTGCGAATCATCTTGGACAAGTGATCCAGCTCGGCGAGGATAAGCCCCGCCCGCGTGTCGGCGCTGGGCTCGGCCAAGAGCCGATAGCGCAGGGAATCATCATTGATGAGGGTAAAGCTGACCAGTTCCAGCAACGCGCTGGTATGGAAGTCGTCGTTTTTGACGTAATTGAGAACCGCCCCGGCGTCGGCCATCTTGGTCAGGGGCCCGTCGCTGAGCATCCGCCCCAATCGCTCGCGGGCCTGGCTCAAGAACGGAGTTGACTCGCCGACGTACGTCGCCGCGTGACCTTCGACCGGCTCCTGATCCTCGCGGGCGTTCTCCAGCCCCACTGGCTCGAGCACCGCCACGCGATACAACCGGGCCTCGTCCCCCGGGAGCTCAACCACCACGCGGGCCCGGCAGACACCCTGCAAGATAATGTTGTATCGCCCGTCCGGCAGCTTCTCGTGCTGCATGATCTGCCCGATGCACACCGCCGGGCGGATCGAGGGTCGGCCTTCGTAGTCCTGCTTCCAGTCATCGCCCGCAAAGACCGCCATCGCGAACTGCCCCGCACCGTCCAGGGCGTGCTTGATCATCTGCTGGTAGCGCTTCTCGAAAATGTGGAGCGGCAGCACCTGCTGCGGGAGCAGCGACACCATGTCGAGCGGAAAGATCGGCATCGGCCTGCCGAAGTTCACCTGGATGGATGTCTCTTCAGACATGCAGAAGTTTAGGAGTCATTGCCTGGTGGCACCGCTCCCCGGAGCGGCGACCCGGAACACCGGTCTGGAGATACACGCCACCACTCCACCCGGCCTTACACCGGCAGCGACCCCTGCACCGGGCGATCCTCGCGCGCCAACGCCTCTGCCGACTGCGTCCGCACCCGCTCGCCCGGCATCGGGCTAAACCGCGAGCCGTACAGGGGCAACTTCTGGTTCGACGTCGTCTTGGGAATCAAGGGTGACGCCAGCCAAGTCAGCACACACAGGCCCACGCTCATCAGGCCCATCTCCAGCGTGCTGGTGCGGCCCAGATAAATCATGACGCTGACCGCGACGACCTGCACCAGCGCCACGGGAATCACGAACTGCCAGGCCATCGCCATCACCTGGTCATAGCGCAGGCGGGGAATCGTCCAGCGGACCACCATCATGAAGCAGACCACCAGCGTCACTTTGGTGAGATAGACGATGAACTTGGCGAGCACCGCGAAAATGCCCACGTCGTCGGGGCTGAGCCCCGGGATCAGCGGCAGGTGATACCCCCCAAAGAAGAGCAGCACCAGGAAGGCGGAACTGGTGACCAAGTGAGCATACTCGGCCAAGAAGAAGAGCGCGAAACGCATCGACGAGTACTCGGTGTGGTAGCCGCCGACGAGTTCCTGCTCGGCCTCGGCGTTGTCGAAGGGGGCGCGGTTCCCCTCGGCCATGATGGCGATGAAGAAGATGAGGGCCGCCAAGGGCTGGGCGAGCAACCCCCACCCCGCCATGGCCTGATGCCGAATGATCGCGTCCGGGGCCACCGCCCCGTACAGCAGCAGCGCGCTCAGCAAGGCGAGCCCCATGGGGATTTCATAGCTGAGCATCTGGGCCGTGGCCCGAAGCCCACCCAAGAACGAGTACTTGTTGTTGCTGGCCCACCCGCCCAGGGCGACGCCATATACCCCCAGCGACGCGACGGCCAGCAAGTAGACAATGCCGATGCCCACATGGGCCCCGGCGACGTGCACCAGCCCGCCCTTGATCGTGGCGTCGATGAACGGCACATGAATGTCCGGGCACATCCACTGCCCGCCCCAGGGAATCACAACAAAGCCGATGAGGGCCGGCACAATAATGATGATCGGGGCGGCGGTGAAGAGAATCTTGTCCACCCGGTTGGGCGTGTAGTCCTCTTTCAGCATGAACTTCACGCCGTCGGCCAGCGGCTGGCCCAGGCCCAGGCACCCCTTCAGGAACGCCAGCACCGGCAGCCCAAAGTCGAAGCCGGTGCGGTTGGGGCCGATGCGATCCTGGATGTACGCGGAGATCTTGCGCTCCGCCATCACCAGGTAGGCGCACAGCACCAGCACCACGTGAACCATGAGCAGGTTGACCGCGACATTGACGACAAGTTGGGCCGTGATCCAGGATGGGAGGGTCATGCGGGCGAAGTGTAGACGCCAACGGGTGGGCCGCGAAAGCCCGGGATGAGGGATTCGGCGACAACTCCACAATCTTGCGCGCCAACCGGGTCGATGTCGCTCTAAAAGTCGTCGCTGGGGGCCTGGCTGCGTCGGGTCGGCGAGGCCGAGGGCTTTGCCCGCGGCGCCGACGCCAGCTCCCCCGCCACCCGGGCCAGCTCCGCCAGGTTGCGGGGGGTGATGATCTGGTCGATGTCGGTTTGCTCGGCGCCCGCCTTGAGCATCGTGTCCGCCGCCCTCTGCCAGAGCTTGTCGGCGGCTTTGCCCGCCGTGGCCACGGCCAGGTCCGACACAATCTCCTGCAATCGGGCTACCAGCACCGTGTCACGATGCGAGTAGAACCGGCGCACGATCGACTGCTGGTACGAGGTGAGGTATTGGCCCTTGGCCATCGCGCTTCTCCGGTGGGCCCGGCGGGCCGATGCACGCCGGGAGGAAGAGACTAGGAAGGACGCCCGGCCTGAGGGTTCAATCGTCCGGGGAGGGGCGTGTTCATCACCCGGAGCTTCCCCAAGCTCCGCTCCGGCGTCCATCACGAATCACGACCCCGACACCGGCGGGTCGATCGCCGCGGCCAGATCCTCCACCCCCACCCCCGGGCTCGCCAACGGCTCCAGCACCCGGGCCCGGGCCAAGCGGTACTCGGTGCTGGTCAGCCCCAGCCCGCGAAGCTCGCCCAGCACGCCTTCAAGCTGGGCGATCCGTTGCCGAATGGCGGCGTCCGCCTGGTCCGACTGGGCAAAGGCCCGGAACGCGCCGGGGTCGAACGTCGTCGCGCCCGACAGCGTCAGCCATTGCTGCACGCCGGCGTTGAGATCCGCCGCGACCTGAGGCGTCTGGTCCTGGTCGGGCGAGCCGAAGGTGGCGTTGTAGCGATTGACGACGCGCATGACCCCCTGGATGTCGAAGCGCGTTGCCGCCACCACCGTCGGATTCTGCGACACTTCCACCAGATCGTCGTACACCAGCGGGCCGGCCAGCCCGCCCAACGCTTCGGAAGCCGCAACGTTGCGACCGGGCACCAACACCCGCGCCAGCAAGCGCAGATCAAAGACCCGCACCCGCACCGTGTCCTCAAAC
>JAKFUN010000031.1 GCA_021732675.1 Phycisphaerales bacterium | reverse complement strand
TGGCGGGGGCGTCGTGGCAGTTTGCGCCGGACGTGTTTGACATTGGGCGGGAGGCGTGGGTTGTGCTTGCGGGGCAAACCCAGCCGGTGATTCTGGGCTTTAAGGACGCGGTGCATACCGGGCCGGACGGGATTCAGCGGAGCGAACCGACGGCGCTGCGCACGACCGGGGCGCTGCGGATCGCGGGGTATTCGGGGCGGTACAGCCGGTCTTTCGGGTTTATCGAGGGACGATCGGCGTGGTCTTGGACGCCCACGGAGGGCCTGATTGATGTTGGCCTGAAGGACTTTGAGCACAGGTCGCCGAGCGGGAACCGGGACAGCGTGGTGATCTTTTCGGCGCCGAGCGGGTTTATGGTGGGCTTTGCGCAGCGTTTCAGCGGGACGGATTTTCGCACCGGGCAGTCGATCTTTGTGTGGACGCCGCCGGGGCCGGGCTTGCCGCAAGGGCGGACGCGGCGGCTGGGGCTGGCGGACGCGATCCACACGGCCAACGACGGGTTTCAGCGGAGCGAGGCGTACGGGTTCACGGATTCGGGGTACATTTACGGCGTGTCGTATCGCTACAACGGGCGGAGCGACAACGACCCGAGAGTGGGTCGCACGGCGTGGGTGTACGACGTGAACACGGACCAGCAGCAGAGCCTGGTCTTTTCGACCGCCTCCAACGGCGACGCGGTAACGCTGCCTTTGTCGGGGAGCGAGTCTGGAGTGATCGGGGGGTATTACCTCGAGTATGTGGGCAGTCAGGTCTTGGCGCAGCGGGCGTTCTATTGGGATGCGGCGCGGGGCGTGACGACGGTGAACGCGTTGCTGGAGGGTGGCCCGAAGGCGAATGGGTTGGAGAATGCCTTCTTTGCCAACTCGCTGGATGAGGAAGTGGGCTCGGGAACGATCTATGCGATGCCCCCGAGCGGGGTCGGGGGCCCGGCGGAGACGGTGACTTGGGCGACGGCGTATCGGATTGATCGCGTGCCCGGGGTGGGGTGCGACCCGGATGTGAACCAGGATGGGAATGCGGATCAGAGTGATATCGATTACTTGATCAACGTGGTGGCGGGCGGGGAGAACCCCACGGGGGTGGACCCGGACTTTAATCGCGATGGGAACACGGATCAGAGCGACATTGATTCGTTGCTGAATGTGGTTGCGGGGGGCAACTGCCCGTGATGGAGCGCCGGGCGCCGGGGAAGGCCGCGGCTGGGTGCTGGACCGAAAACACGCCAAGATTTCGGTGAAAAGGCTTGGCGAAGCGGAATCTTCAAGTAGACTCTGAAACGACCCGGCGCGAATCAGGGCGGGTGGTGCCCCCGTCGCCGGAGTGATGAACGGAGCTTGAGGGAGGTCTGACGATGGCTGGTTTTCTGCCCGCGATTTCGGCGTGTCTGATGGGGGCTTGTATCGCGATGGCCGGCCCGGGCGAAGTGGTGCCGACTGTCGAAGGCCTGCTGACTTCAGGAGTGTTGCCCAGTCCGGAATCTTCGCCAGTAGGCGAGCTCCAGAGGGGCCCGCAGCTCGATGAGAAGATCTTCACGCTGGTCGAGCGGCAGTTGTTCTTGAGCCTGCCGGAGGAGCAGCAGCGGATGCTCCGGTCATTTGCCCAGGCCAACCAGTATCGCTGCACTCCGGTGTCCGTCTGCTTCACGCCCGACACCCCCGACGAAACGGTGCGGGCCTTTTTGGGCACGGCGCTGGGGTATGAGCCTCGCTTCAACTCGGGCACGCGCTGGGCGCAGACCGCGATGGACCCCAACAGCCAGGGGATTCCGGGCGTGCGGACGACGCTGACCTACAGCTTCGTGCCCGACGGCACGCCCGTGCCCGATGGGGTGGGCGAAGGGGCGGGGGTGAGCAATCTGTTCGCGTTTCTGAACGGGATTTACGGCTCGCCCGCGGCCTGGCAGAGCCTGTACGCCCAGGTCTTTGCACGCTGGTCGCAGCTCACCGGGATCACGTATGTGCTGGAGTCCAACGACGATGGCGCGACGATGTTCGACTCGCCGGGGATCGCCGGGGTGCGGGGGGACCTGCGCCTGGCGGCGAAGTTCATCGACGGCAACTCGAACATTCTCGCGTACAACTTTTTTCCCGACAGCGGGGACATGGTGATCGACAGCGGGGACAACTTTTACAACAACACCGCCAACAACTCGCTGGCGCTGCGAAACGTGCTGGCCCACGAGCATGGGCACGGGATGGGGCTTTTCCATGTCTGCTCGATCGACCAGACCAAGCTGATGGAGCCGTTTATCTCCACCAACTACGACGGCCCGCGGCACGACGACATTCGCGGGGCCCAGACGTTGTATGGTGACTCGCTGGAGCCCAACAACGCCGTGGGGCAGGCGACGGACCTGGGGGCGATCAGCTCGGGGACGCCGGTGGTGGCGGGGGCCCCGGCGGCGCCGGCGGTGGACTTTGGTTCGCGGATCGGGATCGCCAACGGGGATGATCAGGATTGGTTTCGGTTTACGGTGAGCAACAGCCGTGTGCTGACGGCGAGCGTTCGGCCGGTCGGGTTGAGCTACAACGACACGGTGCAGAATGGGAGCTGCGGGAACGCGGGGAGTTGCTGCCCGGGGTCGGTGACGAACAGCACGGCCCAGGCGGCGCTGGGGCTGGAGATTCGCAACAGCACCGGGGCAACCGTGTTGGCGAGTGCCGCGGGAGTTCTGGGCGCCGCCAGCGTGGTCGACGACCTGTGCCTGAGCGCGGGGACGTACTACGCCCGCATCTTTGCTGCGGGGGGCGTGTCGGAGGCGCAGCTTTACTCGCTGACGCTTCAGGCGGATGTGGCGGCGATTCGGGTTCGGGCTGTGCAGACTCCCGCGATCATTCCGCCGGGGGTGGCGACGAGCTTTGATGTGGTGATTACTCCCTGCGGGCAGACGCTGGCGTCGGGGACGGCGGCTTTGCGCTACCGGGCCGGGAGCGGGGCGTTTGCGAGCGTGCCGTTGGCGCTGATCGGGGGCAACACGTATCGGGCGACGATTCCGGCCCCCTTGTGCACCGACACCATTCAGTACTACGTCGAAGCCCGCGGCTCGCTGGGGACGCTCGCGGTTTCGCCCGCGGGGGCGCCGGCGGCGTTTTTCACCGCGGTCGTGGGTCAGCAGTCGGTGGTCTTCTCGGACAACTTTGAGACGGACACCGGCTGGACAGTGAGCAACGACGCCGGGTTCACGGACGGCGCGTGGGAGCGGGGTGCGCCTGCCGGCCAGGGTGGACGCTACGACCCCGTGCTGGATTTCGATGGCTCCGGTCAGGCCTATTTGACGGGGAATCGGCTGGGGAACGCGGATTTGGATGGCTCGACGACGCGACTGGTCTCGCCCACATTCAACCTGGCGGGGGCAAGAAGCGCGAGCGTGAGCTACGCCCGCTGGTTCCGCGATAGCGTCTTTGATGGCGATCGATTCACGGCCGAGGTGTCGAACAACAACGGGAGCAGTTGGACGACACTTGAGAGCGTGGCGGATGTGCAAGGGTGGAACCAGGTCTCATTCCCGATCTCGCTGGCGCTCACTGGCCAGATGCGGTTTCGGTTTTCGGCCAGCGACGTGAACCCTCAGTCGGTGGTGGAGTCGGGGCTGGATGCGTTCTTTCTGAGCGCGGTGACGTGCACGCCCCCGGCGGCGAGCTGCGACCCCGATGTGAATCAGGATGGCAACGCCGATCAGGGTGACGTCGACTACATCATCAACGTGATCGCGGGCGGGGCCAACCCCACGGGGCTCGACCCGGACTTCAACCTGGACGGCAACGCCGATCAGGGGGACATCGATGCGTTGGTCAACGTGATTGCAGGTGGGCAGTGTCCGTGAGGAAAGGCACTAGGCACTAGGCACTAGGCATTAGGGATTAGGGATCGGGAATCTGTTGGCGCGGTGGCGTTCACGCGAGCCGCGTGGTTGGCAAGAGCTCTGTGGGCACGTTCTGGAAGCAGACGGGGCGGCACCAACGCTCGATCGCGCGTGGACCGACGGCGGTGGATTCGGGGCGATTGGTGGCGGGAAAAGGGCCGCCGTGGACCATCGCGTCGGCGACGCGGACGCCGGTGGGGACGCCGGCGAAGATGAAACGCCCGGCGCGGGCGGCGAGGAAGGTGGTGAGTCGCCGCGCGAGGGGCAGTTCGGCGGGGAGAGCCGCGTGCAGGGTGGTGGTAAGGGCGTTGGGGATCGGAGCGTCCAGAATGCGCTCGACGTCGTCATACTCGATGATGATGGCGGCGGGGCCGAAGATTTCGTCGTGAAGCACCGGCTGCGTGGACCAGTCTTGCATGGAAACGCTCAGGAGGATGGGTGAGGCATCCCGGGCGGCGGCGGGTTCGCGCAGGGGCACGAGCGGGGTGACGGAACGGGCGGCCTGGCAGGCTCGGGCGCGGGCCAAGTAGGCGTCACGCACCCAGGGGGCGAGCATGTCGCGCGTGGGCGTGCGCTGCACGATGGTGGACAATGCGGCGATCAGTGCGCCCGAGCCTCGTGGAACAAAAATAAGCCCGGGCTTGGTGCACTGCTGCCCGTGGCGCGCCATGATGCTCTCGCCGAGCATGACGCCGATTTCGCGGCCTTTGGCGGCGGCTGGGGTGATGATGACGGAGTTGGCGGCTCCCATTTCGGCGAAGACGGGGATGGGGTTGGGGCGTTGGCGGGCGAGCGCGTCGATGGCGAGGCCGCCGGCCACCGAGCCGGTGAAGCCGACGGCGCAGAGGCTGGGGTGTGAGACGATTGATTTGGCGACGCTGAAATCGCTTGGGTCTTCGTGGAGGAGATACGTCACGGGTGCCCCGACGCGGGCCGCGATGGCGGCGCAGAGTCGCCCGGTGCGGGGCTGGGCCGGATGCTCTTTGACGACGACGGCGCACCCGGCGGCCAGGGCGCTGGCGGTGTCGCCCCCGAAGACGCCGTAGGCGAGCGGGAAGTTGCTGGCACCAAAGACGGCGACGACATCGCCCAAGGGCATGAGCCAACTGCGGATCTCGTGGGTCGGGCCGATGCGGGGGAAGGTGTCGGCGGGGTTGATGGCGGGGCGGGTCCAGTCGCGGCTGCGGACAAGGTCT
>JAKFUN010000111.1 GCA_021732675.1 Phycisphaerales bacterium | reverse complement strand
CCCCACCAACTATCCACCCGTCTTACACGTCTCGTTCACCAGCGAAAACCACGTATACACGCTCGTCCGCTCCCGGGGCGGCACCGCGTCATAGTTCATCAGCACGCACCCAAGCTCCCACGCCCCCCAGCACATCCCCGACACCAGTTGCGCCGCCACCAGCCAAGGCAGTTCCGGCTTCAGGAGCCAATACAGCGGCAACAACACCAGCCCAATCGCCCCGGTCCGCACCAGCGCCGCCGACCCGCGCCGTGCCGCGTACCGCCCCGCCATCGGATACACCAGCATCTTGCCTCCGAACCACGCCGCCAGCAGCAGGCTGTACCCAAGCCCCCCGGCCTTCAGTTGCTCGAGCATGAACGGGTCCAGCCCCGCCTGAGCCATCTGGGTGGCCACATGCGCCCCCGCGACATACAGCATCCAGCGCCCCGCGGGCGACGCCCGCAGCCGCGACGCCAGTTCGCGCCCGCTCACCGCCCGCTCCTGCTCTGGGCCGAGCCTGGGGTGCGAATATCGCCCCAGATAATGCGCCGAGACAAATCGAAGCCCCGCCGCCAAAGAGAACAGAATCGCAAATCGCACCAGAACGCCCTGGTCATCGCTCGCGCTGGTGCCAAAGAAGGCGCCCCCGAGCAAAATCCCCAGCAGCGTCGCACACTGCAGCCACCGGGTCCGCCACGCAAAATAGCTCGCGTGAAGTCTCTGAGGCACCAACGCCCCCGCCAGCGTGCTCCACGCCGGTCCGCACGCCAAACCCGCGCCCCAGTACAGCGTCGCGATCGCGAAGACCGTCACCCCCGCCACCCACTTCAGCCCGTGCTCATGCAACCAGGGAACCAGCGTCGGGGCCGCCAACGCCATCCCCGCCAGCGGCAAATACATCGCCCCCTGCGCCCACGCCGTCAGCGAACACCAGCGCGGGTACGACCCTACCCGCCTCAGCAGGGCCGGGGCCATCAACTGCAGACACGCCCCCAGCACCACCGGCACGGTCTTGATCAGCGCCGCCGCCACCTCCCCAAGATTCAGGCTCACCGCGAACTTCGAAAAGTATGTCTCGCCCACCCCAACCATGACGGAATAAAACATCCCGTCAATAAACATCGCCCGCAGGTCCGAGCGCAACGTGAGGGCTTTGCGGCTGCTCATCCCCGGAACATCTCGTTGTCGTGCAGACACGCCGCCAAGTGGGCATACACATCATGCACCTGCGAACGCGACGCCGAGACGCCCACCGCCTTGGTGATCCGCCGCGCCAGCGAACCCTCGCCCAGAATGATCATCAAGGGCGAATACCACGCCGGCCTCGGGCCCGCGGGCAGGCTTGCCTCTACCAGCGACTGCCACAGCTCCGGAAGAGTGGGGGGGCCGCTCCCCCTCCAGCCCAGCTCCTTGGCCAACGACACGTCCAACACCTCTGCCCGCTCCGCGTCGCGAATGGTCGCGAGCAACTGGGCGTGCAGGGGCCCAACCTCGCGCCGCTTGAGTGCCTCCAGGTCGCCGATTCGTCCTTCCACCAGCCCCCGAATCACACTCGTGATCGCGCTCACGATCGCCCCGTCCGCCTTCGGGCACTCTTGTACATCCAGCACCCGAACCTCGATCGTGTCCCGCATGAACCGCGCAATCGCCCCGCGCGAGTTCGCCCACTCGTGCTTCAGAACCCCTTCGGGGTCGTGCGGGGCGTAGGCCTTGTAAATCTCCCCCAGAATCTCGGTTTCGTACTCAGCTTTCGTGAACACCGGCTCGGGGATCACCAACCCCGCTGCCTGCGGCACCTTCGCGCTGTTCGTTCGATACACCTCCAGCCGATTGTCCATCACCCCCGTCAGCCGCCCGTCCATCATCGGCGTCGACGCCGACAACGCCGGCATGAAAGGCAACAACACCCGGATCGCCGCGTGCAAACGCCCGAACTCGCTTGCCGGCGTGTCCTGATCAATATGAAACGGCAGGTTCAGGTGGGCCGCCTGCAGGTTCGACCACCCGTGCCCACGGCAATCAAAAATCCGATTGAACGTGTTGTACACCGGGCTGTAATCGTGAGGCCACACCCGTGTCTCACGCATCGGGTCCATCCACGGGTGCATCCCGGTGGGCAGCAGCATCGCGTCAAACTCGGCCAGCACCTCGTCCGCCGTACGCACCGCTTGGGCAAACTGGCGGTCTACGCCCTCCAGCGTCGGCGCGGGCCTGGTCGTCTTCATCTCCAGCACATGCAGCACCAACTCATTGGAAAGCGAGATCTCGCCCAGCGCCACCTCGTTGGGGTACCCCGGCTCCGCGTCCTCATCGGTGTACGCATCCGCCCCGGGCACCGTCGCCGCCCGCTTCAGCACCTCGTCAACAATCGGCATCACATCCAGCGAGCGCCGGTTGACGACCATGTACTCAAGCTCAACGCCAAAGGCCTGAAAAAGATGTATCGGTGTGCTCATACGATGTCTTTGCCTAGGTGGCACCGCTCTCCAGAGCGGTGTCGCTGAGCTTCGCGAACTCCGCACCGCTCTGGAGAGCGGCGCCGCCATGTACCTCCCGCGCCCTTCCAGCCTCCGTCAGCAGCCCGACCGTAAGGGAGGCCTCGCCTATCTCCCGCGCCCCTCCAACCTCCCCAGAAACACTCTCATCAACTTCGCGTAAATCTCATCCCCCAGAATCTTGTCCTCGATCCCCGCGTCGATGTTCGGGTTGTCATTGATCTCGATCACATACGCCTTGCCGTTGATTTCTTTGATGTCCACCCCGTACAGCCCATCGCCCACCAGGTCCGCCACCTTCCGCGCCGTTTTCAGCACCTCCGGCGGGCACGCGTCCGTCGGCCAGGTCTCAAACTCGCCCAGGCTGTCGTCCCCCTTCTTCGAGTTGTCGTAGATCTGCCAGTGCCCCTTCACCATGAAGTACTTGCACACGTAGTAAGGCTCGCGATCCAGGATCCCCACCCGCCAGTCAAAGTCCGTCGGCATGAACGCCTGCGCCACCACCAGGTCAGAGATCTTCAGCAATCGGTCGATCTCCCGCTCGTAATCCTCGCGGGTCTTTACCTTCAGCACGCCCAGCGAAAACGAGCTGTCCGGCTGCTTCAGCACCAGCGGCAAGCCCAGAATCTGCGGGGCGCTCCCCGCGTTGTCTCTATGAATGATCAGCGTCGTGGGCATCGCGATCCGGTGGCGATGCATCAACTCGGCCATGTACACCTTGTTGCTGCAGCACACGATCGAATCTGGGTCATCCATCACCACCAGCCCCTCGGCCGCCGCTCGCCTCGCGAACCGAAACGTGTGGTTCAGCACGTTCGTCGTATCCCGAATGAAGAGCGCATCAAACTCGCCCAGACGCCCGTAGTCGTCCTTGCCGATGAGTTCGACATCAAACCCCATCGCCTCGCCCGCCTTCACAAACTTCCGGATCGCCTTCTCGTTCGACGGGGGGGTCGGATCATCCCCCGAAAACAAAATCGCCATGTCGTAGCGAGTCTCCACCGGCTTGGGCCGCCGATGCGGCTTGTTGAAGTAGTGCGTCGCGAAGTTCAGCACATCCAAAAAATGGTCCGGCGGAATCTCGCTGGAGGGAATCGTCCGCAGCCCCTGCATCCGCCAGCGATTGTCCTTCTTCTCAAAGACCGCCCGCAGAAACGGGGCCGGATACCGATTGAAAATCGCCAGCGCCAGCCGGTTCAGCTTCGCATCCACATTCTTCCCGAAGTAAATGCTCAGCGTGAACTCGTCCCCCTCGATCTCTTCCAACCCCTCCTGGATCACCTCGTCCAGCTCTTCCCCCGCCACCGCCACCAGCTCATGCAGCTTCAGGTCCTGAATCGTCGAAATGTCCGGCAGCGGCTTGTGCCCACGCGCGCTCGCCAACAGCGACACGTAGTACCCGATGCTCTGGTACCGGTAGCTCTTGCACAGGTTGAACACCTTGTGCGGCTTCCGCTCGCTGTACGCAGTATCCGTCAGGTACTTCCGGGCGGGAACCACCTCCACACCCTCAATGTTCAGCGGCCAATCCTCGGGCTTGTCGAGGACAAGCAAAATGCCCATTCAGTCACGCGCCTTTCGAGCCTCGCTCTTGGCGCTCCGCTGGCGTTTGCCATCGCGCCCCTCCTTGTGCGGTTGTTTCGTCCCGTCCTTCTTCTCTTTGGACGCCGGCTCCCGTGCCGCCGCCGTTCCTGCCCCCGGCTCCCACCCCTCCGGAGGCGTCAACACCAGCAGATTCGCATCGTGCGTAATCGCCCCCAGCATCACCGCGTTCACCAGCCGATCAATCGAAATCCGATACTTCGCCGTGTGATAAGGCGGGTTGTGCGACAACGGGTCCGCCACCAGCACCTCGCGCTTCCCCGGCGCATACCCCACCAGCATCACAAAGTGCCCCTGCGGCTCCCCCTTCACATCGTCGTCCTCGTTCGTCTCCGGAATCTCCCGCGACACCTGATACAGATACGTCGAACTCAGCCCCGCCAAAATCGGCGTCCCGCTGTTGAGCACCCTGGCGATCAGACCCGGCGTCAGGTCCTCCATCCGCAAGTCGCCCCCAAGCCGCAAAAACTCCTGCATCGCCCGCGTCGCCAGCCGCATCCTCTGGTCGCCCTTCTTCGCGATCAGTTGCTGCGCCAGCCGCTCCGCCACCCACTCCGGGTCGTGTACGCCCCCATCCTCCGCAAACCACGTCGGGTCCAGCAGATCAACGTGATAGCTGTAGATCGTCGCGTGCAGTCCGCGCCGCAGCCCATGGCACGCCAAAACCTCGATCAACGTCCCCCCATGGTCCAGCCGCTCGATCTGGTCCATCACCTGCCGCAGAGAGATCGTCTTGTCCCCCAGGTACCGATACATGGAATAAAGGCATGACGGCCCGCAGGTGACATCATCCGGCTGCGCCTGGATATCCAGTTTTATCTCGGTCTTCATGCCCGCGCCGCCTTGGGGGGCGCACTCCTTGTCCGCCCTGGGCCCACTCTACGGGGGCGGGGTGGCTCACATCGGACAACGCCCCCTACTGCCGGGCAGGCACGAACCACCGCAAGCGGTAGTTGCCCTTCTCCATCACCATATCAAACCCGCCCCACTTAAGGTCCCCCTCCGCCCGCGGCCCAAGC
>JAKFUN010000003.1 GCA_021732675.1 Phycisphaerales bacterium | reverse complement strand
CGCGCACGCCCTCCCCCACACCCGGGATTCGCGTCGCTCATCCCGGGTGTGGGGGAGGGCGTGCGCGGGGGGCGGGTGCGGGCCTGGCTAGGCGCCTTTGGCGCGCTGGCTGCGTGGCTGGGGCACGCCAGCGTAGATCGCGGGGCCATAGCGGGGCTTGGGGACGCGGCGATTGGCGGCGCGAGCCGAATCGATCCAGGCGGCTTTGGCGATCAGGACTTGCTTGAGGGCTTCGAGAGGGGTCTTGCCCCAGGCCGAGCAGAATTTGAGGTCGCGTATGTCCGCGATGTATCCCTGGTCTTCTTGGCTGTAGAAGACGTTGATGTGATAGTCAGGATGGGTCAGGCTCATCTTCAAGCGTGAGATTTTACTCTTCGACCAGCTTGAGGAACTGCTTGACCTGGTAGGGTTTGACTTGGCCACCGACGGGCTGGAGGTTCAGCCGCGCTTTGGGGGATGGCGGCGTGCTCGAAGATCCGATGGCTGCCTGATTGGCGGATTTGGCGGAAGCCGAAGGCGGCGGCGAGGCGGATGAAGTCTGGGAATCGGACATTGGTTGGACTGGACTGGATGTGTCCGAAGAGTTTCGATGGCTGCATGAACCTGCTTCCGGGGAAAGAACTTCGGCGCGTTCCCGGGGAGTTTCAACTTCGTCAGGCGTTTCGCATACTTTACAGCAGAAGTCGGAAGTCAGGTCAAAGCTGGCGGCATGAACCGGCGGATCGCGGGGCCCGCAAAGGGACGCTGGCGGGTGGATGAAGAAACCGGCTTCCAGGGCTTGGCGGTGTGCTCGTGAGCCGCTATCTTGTTATCCATGAACACCGCTCCCTCGCTGGCGTTGCCCCCTAAGAATGCAGGCATGAACAAGAAGCAGATCGGTCTGGTCGTGTGGCTCACTCTGCCGATCGTTATCGTGATCGCGTTGGTGTGGCTGATTTCGGACTCTTTGTCGCAGCAGAGCCGCCAGCGGCAGGCGGAGCTGAATGCGCCCATCGGGGCGGGGGCGGGTGCGACGGCCGGGGCCAACGGGATCGGCGAGCTGCTGGCCGGGAACAAGGCGAATCGATCGGCCGAGCCGGGCGAGAAGAAGGGCGAGGGGGCCGCGGCCCAACCGGGGAACCAGAACCTGGTCCAGCCCGAGAGCCTGCCTCAGGGCTTTATCCTGATCGTGAATGACAAGCCCAAGTTGGCCAACCCCTCGTCGCCGATTTACGTCGCCGGGACCATGAACAACTGGGACCCCAGCAACAAGCAGTATGTGCTGACCCCTCAGTCGGACCAGAAGTGGCGCATCGCCCTCAAGCCGACGGCCGACGGATCGCGCTATGCCTTCAAGTTCACACGCGGGAGCTGGGATGTCGAGGAGCTGACGCCGGAGTTGACGGTGCCGGCCAATCGCATGCTGGCCCCCATCGACATCAGCGGGCTCGCCCCGGGCGAACAGCCCAAGATCGAGCTGTCGGTGGAGAAGTGGTCGGACCAGCGCCCCAAGGTCAAAGTGAAGTCGGGCGATGACCCCTATCGCGAGATCGAGGTCGCGGGAACGCTCAAGCGTCTGCAAGTTCGCGGCGGGGCCGGGGGCGTGGCTGGCAAGGCCCGCGATCTCTTGGTGTGGCTCCCCCCGGGTTATGACGACGCCAAGAACGCGACGGTGCGTTACCCCGTGTTGTACTTGCACGACGGGCAGAATCTGTTCGAAAAGCTGCCCAATGTCTCCGGCGAGTGGAACGTTGACGAGACGGCCCAGGATTTGATCACCAAGGGGAGCGTTCGCCCGGTGATCATCGTCGGCGTGCCGCACTCTGGCAAGGGCCGCATCAGCGAATACATGCCGGTTGATGCGATCGAAGGGGTGAACGCCGAGGGTGACCAGCACGTGCAGTGGCTGCTGAGCGAGGTGATGCCCCGGGTGGAACGCAGCTTCCGCGTGAAGACCGGGCCGGAGAACACCGGCATCGGCGGCTCGTCGCTGGGGGCGGCCATCTCGCTGTATGCCGCGACCAAGCACCCGGAGGTCTTCGGTGAGTTGCTGGCCGAGAGCCTGCCCCTCAAGACCGGCAAGCCCGAGGCGTGGGAGGGGTATCTGTCGGGCGTGAAGAAGTGGCCCGGGCGCGTGTACCTCGGCATGGGCGGGAATGAAATCGGCGAAGGGAACGAGGCTCGGAGCCAGGCGTATGTGGACGCGGTCAAGGCGCTGGACGCGCGGCTCAAAGCCGCGGGGCTCGGGCCGGACCGTCGCCTGCTGGTGATCGACCCGGCGGCGACGCACAACGAGCAGGCGTGGTCGAAGCGGTTCCCGCAGGCGCTGACGTTCTTGTTCCCGCCGCCGGTGGATTCGACGAAGTAAGCGGGGGAGAGAAGAGACGGAGTTCCGCAGAGACGAAGAGACGAAGTTCAGAAATTGATCAACGAGCCCCACGCGCGAGCGTGGGGTTTTTAGTTGGCACGCCCGTGGGATGCTGCCCCCATGCCCGGGATGAGCGAAGCGAATCCCGAGATGGAGCCGGGAATTGGGTAGGTCTCGATGCAGCGATGGCTCGAAGCTGAAGTACCCATCAGGAGCGAGCCGCGCCACTTGGGGAGATCACGGTGTTGGGCAACGGCACCCAGCAGCGCACGCGATGCCGATAGGCGTCGTATTCCTCCCCGAATCGCAGGTGCAAGTCATGCTCTTCGAGCGGGCGGACGACGCAGTCCCACACGAGGGCACCGAGAACGACGTAGAGCAGCGTGAGGGGCGATGCGAGGACGAGCGCGATGGCAGCGCCTTGCAGTAATCCGGCAATCGCCATCGGGTTTCGAACGTGGCGATATGGGCCTGCGGTGACGAGTTGTGTGCAGGCGGAGGTGGGCAACGGGGTTCCGCGGCCGCGACGGACCATGAAGGTGGATGAGGTGACGCCCAGTGTCCCCGCGGCCACGAACAAAGCGATGCCAGCGAGTGAGAGTGAAGTGGAGCGTGCAGGTGCGGGGATTCC
Organism: Phycisphaerales bacterium; assembly: GCA_021732675.1. Lineage (GTDB taxonomy): Bacteria > Planctomycetota > Phycisphaerae > Phycisphaerales > UBA1924 > RI-211. Next base: position 2,163 of record JAKFUN010000003.1, on the reverse strand, counting down.
CACCCGGTGTTCAAGCCACGCCAGGAAAGCAGGAAGCACTCCGAGAAACAGGGCCCAAAAAGCTGCGGACTGGATGAACGTGTGTTTCGCGTGAGATGCCGCCGGGTTGGCGGGGCGGAAGGTGCGGCCGATCGCTTCGCTGGAGGTGATGAGAAGCAGACACAGCCCGCACAAAAGGGTGGCCGCGGCCATCATGATGACCCCCAGTTCGCCTTGGCCGCTCGTGAAGAGGAGCCCAAGCGCGAGCAGAAACGCGTAAGCGACGACGCCGGTGATGAATCCGGCGGCTGCACTGGCGAGGCGAGCCGAGCGGCGGCAGAGGAGTCCGGCACCAATCGACCCGAAGACGAAGAGTGCTACATCGGCGTACATAAGTGCCGAAAGCAACGTGCTCGGGTTCGCCGCCGGGAAGAACCAAAGTCGTGACTTGGGCATGAGCGCCAGCATCGCCCACCAGATCGCGCCCGCTGCGCCCTGCAAGAAGAAATACCTTGCTGCGGCAAGACGACCCACGGATTGCCAGCTGGCGGCGTCCCCCATGTGAGAGGGTATGGGCACGCGGGGGTTGGATGGTGACGGAAGCGGGCGCAGCAAGACTGGTTGGAGCACGAAAAAGCCCCGCGTGTGCGGGGCTTGGCGGGAAGCGAGGGTTGGAAGGTCACGGGCGGGACGCCGGTGCCGCGAGATCGAGAAGGTTTCGAAGAGCGGCTCCCTTACGGTCGGGCTACCAACCGAAGGGATCCGTGGCTTACTTGCTCATGTCCACGGGCTTGGCCGGGGGCTTTTCGCTCTTGGGCTTGGCGCTGCCGCTGGAGCGCTCGGCGGGGAGCTGGTTTTCGTCCAGCGTCATGGTCCCGCTGCTGGCCTTCACCAGGAAGATCTCCACGCGCCGGTTGGCCGGGGTGTTGCCGCTGGCGCTGTTGGGGACGGCGGGGCGCCATTCGCCCCACCCGGCGGCGAGCATGCGGCCCGGCTTCACGCCGATCTTGGCCAGATCGTCGATCACGCTGATGGCCCGGTGGGCCGAGAGGTGCCGGTTGGTCGGGTGGCGCTTGGCGGTGTTGGCGCTGATGCGCTGGCTGTCGGTGTGACCTTCGATGTAGACGTCGTAGCCGGCGGCGGACGAGTTGTTGAGGATCTGGCCCAGAGCCGCGATCGCCCGCTTGGCGTCTTCCTTCACGACATCGGAGCCGGAGTCGAAGGTAAGGTCGGCGGCAAAGCGGAGCATGCCGCGGGAAGAGTCGTACTTGATGAGGTCAGGAAACTGGGCGGCCAGGGCGGTAAGGGCCTGGTCGGTGTCGGCGTCGAGGGGGCCGAACTTCATGCCTGCGATCTGGCCATTGAGCGACCGGAAGTCGGCGAGGGCCTTGTCGAGCTGGGCCCGGAGCGAGGCGTTCTGGCTCTGCAGGTCGGCCAAGGTGCCGGCGGAGGAGCCGATGTTGCCCCGCATGAGGTCCGCCTGGGCGCGGGCTTCGTCGCGTTCGCGCTGCAGCTCGGCATTGGCGTTGGTCAGGCTGCGATTGGTCTCGTACAGGCGGTCGTATTCACCCTGACCGACGCACCCGGTGAAGAGTGTGGCGCAGAAGAGGAGGCCGAGTCCGGTAAGGATTCGGCTGCGAAGGGTGCGAGCATGGATCATCGTTCTACACTCCGTTGTCTTTGGTCGGCCCACATCGGTCTTTGGCTCCGGAGACAGTGACCGGTGCCAGCCGCGGATGCGATGGTAGTCCGCGTGGGTCAAGATCGGTGATTCTGCGGCTTTGGCATGAAAGTGTGGGGGGGTCGTGACGCATCCGGGGGCGAATCTGCAGTGGCCGAAGCTGGTGAGGCTCGAAGCCGCGGCCGTCTGCGATTGGCGACAGGTCTTCATGCCCGGGGCGCTGCTGATCCAAGTGGAAGGCCCGCGAAAGCTGCGCGTGCTGGCGTTGGGGCGGCCCGAAGAGGTGGCAAGGCATCCTGCGAGCGCGGCGGCGAGGTTGGAACGGTATCCGGACGGGGTGCTGATCCCTGGCCTGGTGAATGCCCACGCACATCTTGATTTGACGCACATTGGCCCTCGGCCGTTTGAGCCTGAACACGGGTTTGGCGGGTTTATCGACCTCGTACGGCGCGAGCGGCGGGTGGAGGCGCAGGAGATCGCCGCCAGCGTGCGGTTGGGGGTGG
>JAKFUN010000248.1 GCA_021732675.1 Phycisphaerales bacterium | reverse complement strand
GTACGTCCCCTTCGGGGGGGCCGGGGGTTCGCTTTCGCCCGGGGCCGCGGGCGGCCCGTCGGAGATGGCCTTGCGGTCGAGGCTCGCCGAAGTGCCCCGCTCGGCCTTGGTGATGCGGAGCTCGAGTTGTTCCTGCCGGGCTGCGGAGAGCTCGCGCAGCTGGATGAAGACCTGGTGCGTCGCGTGCAACCCAAAGAGGCCCAGCCAGAAGAGCAACGTGATGAGCAGCGACGCAATGGTCGAACGGGTCAGCACACCCAGAAGCGAGCAGACGCAAAATAGAAAGCTGAACATGGCGCTGACGAGGGGGATGGCGAGCAATAGCCGGGGCTCCCACGAGCCGCCCCGGATGCCGATCACGAGGAACGCTGCGAGTGAGAAGACTGTGACCTGAAGCGCCACAAAAAGCAGGCCCATGAAGTACTTGGACAAGAAGAGGCGCCAGCGCCCGATCGGGCGGCTCAGCATCAGGTCGATCGACCCGTTCGCCACAAAATCGGGGAACATTCCGGCGGTGGAGATGAGCGCCAGGATCATCCCGATCCAGGCGAGCCAGAAGCTGATGCCCAAGTTGGCGAAGAGGAGCTTGTAGAAGGTGGCGGGGCTCATCAGGCGAGAGTTGAAGAACTCCAAGGGGATATCCCACACCAGCAGGCTGATTCCGGTGGGGGTGATCCCCACGCAGCCGAAGGAAATCACCACGATCAGCGAGAGCGCCATGGTGATCCAGAAGAGTCGCTTGCTGTGCAGCTCGCGATACGCGTCGAGCAGCAGGGCGAGGAACTGGGTCATGTGCGGGCTCCTGCGAGTGGTGCTTTGGAGGCACCCGGAGTCATGGCCTGGCCCGTGGTTGGGTCGGTGACGGCGTCGATGAAGAGGTCCTCCAGCGTGGGACGGGTTTGGCGCACCCCGCGAATCACGATGTTGCCGGCGCGAAGGAGGTCCACCACGCGCCAGACGAATTGCAGGTCGCCCGTGCCGAGATGGATCGAGCCGCGATGCACCTTGGCCCAGACGCCATCCGTCCAGCGCCCCGAGAGCTCTAGACCCATTTCCTCGCGGGGCGAGCCGGCAACCGTCCCTTGGGCCAGCACGTCCACCGCCAGCCCAGGCAGCAACGACACCAGCGTGACCGGATCGACCGCGTCGGCGAAGTCGATCACAAAGAAGTCTTGCCCCTGCGTGAGTTCCTCCAGCGTTCCCAAGCGCGAAACTTTCCCCTTCACCATGATCGCCACACGATCACTCACCATCTCCAACTCGCTGAGCAAATGGCTGTTCAGCAGCACGGTCTTGCCCTGGTCCTTGATCTGCTGGACCATCTGGCGGATGTCGCGGCGGCCGACCGGGTCAACGCCGTCGGTGGGTTCATCCAGGACAACCAGGTCGGGGTTGTGCACCAAAGCCTGGGCGATGCCGAGGCGTTGACGCATGCCTTTGGAGTACGACTTGACCGATTTGGTAGCCCAGTCCTTCATGCCGACGGTTTCGAGCAGGGACGCCCCGCGGGCCCGTCGCTCCTTCCGCGGCATTCCCGACATCGCGCCGTAAAAATCCAGCACCTGCTCGCCCGTGAGATACTCAGGGAACTTGTGATGCTCGGGCAGATAGCCGATTCGCTTGAGCGTCGCCTTGTCGCCCACGGGCTGGCCGAGCACGGTGCCGCTGGCTTTGGTGGGGCGGATGACGGTCATCAGAATCTTCACCAGCGTGCTCTTGCCGGCACCATTTGGGCCCAGCAGGCCGAAGACTTCCCCTTGGCGGATCTGCATGGAGACGTCGCGCAGGGCGTGAACCTTGCCGGAGTAGGTCTTGCTGACGGAGGAGAGGTCGATGGCGAGGGGCATAGGAAATTGCTAAATGCCAAATTGCGAAATGGCTAAATCAGGAGTTGGGGGGCCGGGGTGATCGGTGGGTTGGTGGTCTTGCCCTCGTGCGGCGTGGTTCGGTGCCCTCTCGCGTGGTTGCGTGTCCATCTCAGAGCGCCGATTGGTGCCTCTTTAGCTCTGTCTCTCTCTGTCTCTCTGTCTCTCTGTCTCTTTTTCTGTCCATCTCTCTCATTCTTCCTTCTGTCTCTCCTTCTCTTGTCCTCCGCGTTTCTTTCCTTGCTCTTTGTCTTCTCTGTGTCTCTGTGCCTCTGTGGTGAACCCCGCCTTTGACCGGCGCATCACCGACTCACTCGGACTTTCCGCCCGTGGCTTTCACCCACCCCGCGGCTTTCTCGCCACCACATGAAACACATGGTGCTGCTTGGTGCCGCCCATGGCGTCTGGACCCACCTTTTCTGCCTCATCCAGCCAAAGTGTTTCTTGACCCCCCAGAAGCGATTCGACATCCGCCCGAGAATGATGCCGCTTGGGATCGATCGTCGCCCATTCGTCGCGGTCGCCAAAGAGCTGCCCCGCAAAGACGCCCCCAGGGGCGAGCGTTCGCCAGATCCACGCCCAGAGGGCGGGAAAGGCCTGCGGCTCGCAGAACGGAAGCGCGAAGCTCGCGTTGACAAGCACGACGTGCGCCTCGCGTCCCAGATTCTCCAGTTGCTGGGCCATCCGCTCCATGGGGCAGGCCTGAATGGTCACGCGGGACAGGGCGGCCTGGGGCACGCCGGCCATGGCCTGGCTGAGGCCGTGCTCGTTGGCGTCGGTGGCCAGCAGCCGGACAAGGGGTAAGCGCCGGATGATTTCGCGGCTGTCGCGCCCCTCGCCGCAACCGATGTCGATGGCCAGTGCGTCCGCGTGGGCGTGAGAGGCGAAGTGATTGGAGGTTAACTCGTCCAGTGCCCGCGTGAGCGTCTCGCGCGGCGGCAGTCCCCTAACCGCGTCGAAGTACGCCGGCCAATCTCGCTGGTAGTCAGCCCCGATCGTGGGATTTTTGAGCCGTTTGGGTTCCATAGACTCGCACAATGTACGCGAACGTCAGAGACTTTGTGAATGCCCTGTCCGCCGCCGGCGAGCTAAACCGTGTTTCCGGCGCGACGTCACCCATTCTCGACATTACCCAGGCGGCGGATCGCGAGAGCAAATCGCCCGCGCCGAATCTGCCCAGCGAGGCTGCCCGGAAGTGCGATCCGCGCTTCGCCCACCTGGGCGGGCGGGCGTTGCTGTTTGAAAACGTCCAGGGGTCGGATTGGCCCGTGCTGATCAACGCCTGGGGCAGCTACAAGCGGATGGAGATGGCCCTGGGGTGCCCGGGCGGGTTCGCTGAGATCGCTGAACGCATCGGGGCGCTGGTGAAGCCCGAGCCGCCACGATCGCTACGCGAGATGCTTGGAATGGCGAAGCGTTTCGCCCCGCTGCTGCGCATCCCGCCCAAGCGCCGCAAGGGCTTGGGCGAGTGTCAAGAGGTCGTCATCCCGCGCGAGCGGGTGGACCTCACGCGAATCCCGGTGCTGCGCTGCTGGCCCCTCGATGGCGACTTCGCGGCCGTCGGCTACCCGCCGGGCGTGAACGACTCCGTGCCGGACCTCGGGCGTGGCCCGGAGTGGGAAGCGAATCATCGCGGGCGATACATCACGCTGGCGGGCATTCACACCGTACACGCGGACGATCGCGACCACCCCGCCCCCGCCAGCCACAACATCGGCATGTATCGCGTGCAGTTGCTCGGCAAGCAGCGCCTCGCGATGCACTGGCACATGCATCACGACGGAGCCCGCCACTGGCGAAGCTGGAAGGCCCTGGGCAAGCCCATGCCGGTGGCGATCGCGCTGGGGGGCGAGAGCGTGATGCCCTACGCCGCCACCGCGCCGCTCCCGCCTGGGATCTCTGAGTTGCTGCTGGCCGGGTACCTCAACAAGTCCGGCATCCCGCTGGTGCGGGCTCGCACGGTGCCGCTCTGGGTGCCCGCCAACGCAGAGATCATCATCGAAGGGTTCGTGAGCCACGAGGCGGGGCCAATCGGCTTTGACCCGCGCGGCAGCCCCGACCCGCAGCGCGACCTTGGGCCCGGGGCTGTGTTTGAAGGGCCCTTTGGCGATCACACCGGGTTCTACTCGATGCCGGACCGGTATCCGATTTTGGAAGTGACGGCGATCACGCACCGGCGCGACCCGATCTATCCGACCACGGTGGTAGGGTTGCCCCCGCAGGAGGATTACTTCCTTGGCAAGGCGACCGAGCGGATCATGCTGCCGCTGCTCAAGACGATCATTCCCGACATCGAGGACTACGACCTGCCGATGTTCGGGGCGTTCCACAACTGCGCGTTCATCAAGATCAAGAAGCACTACCCGCTGCACGCGCGCCGGGTGATGCACGCCGTGTGGGGCGCGGGGCAGATGAGCTGGACCAAATCCATCGTCGTTGTCGACGACGATGTGGACGTACACGACACCACGGCGGTGCTGCGGGCAGTGGGGGAGTTGTGCGTACCGGGGCGTGACACCGAGTCGGTGCGGGGGCCGCTCGACATTTTGGATCACGCCGCGCCCTTTCTGGGGGCAGGCACGAAGATCGGGATGGATGCGACCCGCAAGTCGGGAGATGCGGAGCTTGCCGAGTGGCCTGGCGCCGGGTGGCACGGCGGTCCCCGCCGTGTTCCTGACGATGTGTGTCCGCCAAATCTTCCCCCCATCGGCCCAGTGCTCGGCACAGCTGCGGCCGCCGCCGAAGCCCGCGTCGCGACGCTCCCCACCGTGCTCGGGGCCGCCATCCCCGCCTCCCTTGGCGGCTGGTGGCTGCTGGTGTGCCTCGACAAGGCGGCCCCGGGCGACGGCGCGCGATTCATCAAGGCCCTGGGGGCCCTCCCCAACGAAGTGGAGATTCCCCGCTGGACCATCCTCGTCGGTCCCGACGCGGACCTTTCCGACCTCGACGACGCGTTGTTTCACTGGCAAGCCAACTCATGCCCGCAGCGCGATCGCTACGACAGCGTCTGCGGACGCCGTGTAGCGTTTGATGCCACGCCCAAGCTCCCCGGCGATGAACGCTTCGGGCTCCCAGTGCGGGCCTGGCCCCCGATCTTGAAGTTGTAAACCGGCGGATGTCAGCTCACGCACGCCCGGGATGAGCGAAGCGAATCCCGAGATGGGCGAGGCAAGAGACGAAGTTCCGAAGAGACGAAGAGACGAAGTTCAAGAGGCGTTCAGTGATCTACAAGTGCACTGCGCCATCGATCTCGGGGTTCGCTGCGCTCATCCCGGGCGTGCACGTCACCCCCTCACCCCCTCAAG
>JAKFUN010000160.1 GCA_021732675.1 Phycisphaerales bacterium | reverse complement strand
ACCTTGGATGAGCTGCCTCAGACGCTGCTGCAGGAGCACTTGACGAGTGTGGGGGAAGTGGGCGGCGCGGGGGCGACGCCGGCGGGCTAGCGCGGCTTGCCCAGGTGCTTCTGAAAGAACTCGACGGTGCGGGTCTGCAGGCCCTTGATGACGACAGGGTCGGGGACGCTGTGCGTAAAGCCGGCCAAAGGCAGGAACTCGAAGTGCTTGTTGGCGCGGAAGAGGGCCTCGGTCATTTTGAGGCTGTGGAGGAAGTAAACGTTGTCGTCGGAGGTGCCGTGGATGATGAGGAGGGGGACGGTGAGGTCTTTGCAGTAGGTGAGGACGCTGGCCTTGTCGTAGCCGGATGGGTTGTCCTGGGGCAGGCCCATGTAGCGTTCGGTGTAGTGGGTGTCATAGTCGCGCCAGTCGCAGACGGGGGCGCCGGCGATGCCGGCCTTGAAGATGTCGGGGCGGCGCATGGTGGCCATGGCGGAGAAGTAGCCCCCGAAGCTCCACCCGCTGATACCGACGCGTGAGAGATCCATCTGGGGGATTTTTTCGGCGAGCAGGGTGAGGGCGCGGGCCTGGTCTTCGAGGGGGAGGCTCATGACGTCGCTTTTGATGGTGCGTTCCCAGGCGCGGCCTCGGCCCGGGGTGCCGCGTGCGTCGATGGTGACGACGATGAAGCCTTGGTCGGCGAGCCATTGCTGGAGGAGGTAGTTGCGCGCGGCGGCGCGGACGGTTTGGACGTGGGGACCCCCGTAGACGCTGTTGATGACCGGGTAAAGCTTGGCGGGGTCGAAGTTGCGGGGGAGGATGGCGGCGGCTCGGAAGCCTTGGGACCCAAGGGTGTGCCAGGAAATGTTGGGCGTGAAGCCGGGCTCTTCGGCGATGGAGCGAAGCTCGCCAGCCTTGGAGCCGTCGGCGCGGAAGACCTGATTGCCGATGGTGCCGTCGGCGAGGGAAAAGGTGTGAACCCAGGTGCCGTGGCCACGCCCGAAGATGGAGCCGTGGAGGCCAGCGGGGCTGGTGGCGCGGGTGACGGCGGAGTCTTTGGGGAGGGAGCCGTCGAGGGTGAGCTCGATGACCCGGGACTGGGTGGGTTCGCCGGTGGCCGCGACGCGAATGACGCCGGCTTTTTCGTGGACGTCGATCAGGGCATCGATGGAGGCGTTGGGGACCGAAAGGGCTCGGACGAACTTGCCTTGCGCGTCGCGGAGCTGCAACTGCCAGTCGTCGGTGCCCTGGGCCTGCTCGGTCATCCAGAAAAAGGCTTTGCCGTCATCGAGCCAGCGCGGGTCGGGGGGGAGGTTGAGCCAGGCGGAGTCTTTCTCGCGAAGCAGCTCAGTCGTGCCTCCGGTGGCGGGGTCGACTGCGAAGAGGACCTGCTCGGTCTGGGTGCGATTTTGGACGAGGATGGTCATCTGGCCGTGCTCTGGCCAACTCACGCGGGCGAGGTAGGGGAAGGCGTCGTGATCCCAGGCGACTTGCGTGGGCGCGACGCCCCCGGCGGTCGGCGTGAGCCAGAGGGTGACCAGCGCGTTGGCTTTGCCGGCCCTGGGGTAGGGCCAGGGGGTGGGGGCGGTCTCGGGGTGAACCGGGTCGGCGATGTAGAAGGTTTCTTCGGGGGAGGTGTCGGTGCGCTGGTAGGCGATGCGCGAGGCATCGGGGGACCACCAGAAGCCGGCGAAGCGGTCCATTTCTTCCTGGGCGACGAACTCGGCCAGGCCGTGGGTGATGGGGCCTCCGGCGCCGCTGGTGAGCTTGCGTTCGGCGGCGCTGGCGAGGTCGGTGATGTAGATCTCCCCGGAGCGCACGCAGGCGAGGAGCTTGCCGTCGGGGGAGAGGCGGGGGTCGATGGGGAAGCCCGCGTCGGACTTGAGCTCTTGGACGGTGGGGGCCCCGGCGCGGGCGGCGGCGAGGTCGATGACGAAGAGGCGCCCGCTGAGGGGGACGACGACTTTGGAGCCGTCTTTGGAGAGGGTGTAGGAGGCGATGCCGCGCGAGGAGGAACGCATGCGTTCGCGGCGGGCGAGTTCTTCGGCCGTGAGTGTTTCCTGGGCACCGCCGAGAATCTGGTCGGCGGTGAGGAGGACTCGCTCTTGCCCGGTGGCGACGTCGAAGATCCAGAGATCTTGGACGAAGGTGCGTGGGCCTGCGGCGCGGAGGAAGAGGACGGACTGGTCGTCGGGGGTGACCTGGATGGCGATGGGGCGCCCGAGCGAGAAGCGATAGGTCGCGGCGAACTGGTCGAGGAACTCGGGGTTCTTCAAGGCGGAAACCTCGCGGGGTGCCGGGGCGATGGTGGGGCACCTGAGAACCTCGGTGGCGCAGCCAGCCAGTCCGAAGGCGAGGGCGAGCAGCGTGGCGGGGAGGATCCGGGCGAGTCGAGCCGAGCGCGGGTGAGCCTGCTTCATACCCAAAGCCTATCGCGGGGCGTTCCGGCCCGCTTGATCAATGGCTGTCCGGGTCAGGGGAAGCGGGGGGGAGCTTGAGGAGGGTTTCGACCGCCTCGCGAATCGTGTCGGGACGCTCCCAAGGGATGAAGTGCCCTTGTTTTTGGATGGTGACGAGCTGCACGCTGGCGGCGTGGGTGAGCATTTTCTGGATGTACTTGACGTTGTCGTAGGGGACGAGCTCGTCGGTGGTGCCGTGGATGATGATCACCGGGCAGGTGATCTTTTCCAGCAGCGGGGCGAGGAGCTTGGTCTGGGCTTTGGCAGCGTCGAGCTCGCCCATCGAGTTGTCCAGCGCCCGGGGCATGAACCACCGGGCCAGGTCGGTGGTGGCGACCTCCTGGGCGAGCCCGGGCTTTTCCTGATCCGGGTCGAGCGAGCCGGCGACGATCACCAGGCCCGAGACCTTGTCCGGGTAGGCCCCCGCCATCCACGCGGCGATCGGTCCGCCCAGAGAGTGTCCGACGATCACCGGCCACCTGCCGTCGCGCTGCACCAGCAGCGGGGCGATCGCGTCGGCTTGCATTGCGAAGGAGCTGACGCCCCCGCCCCCCTTGGGGCCTGACTTGCCAAAGCCCAGGCGATCCACCGAGATCGCCTGATATCCCAGCACCGGGTTGACGACAAAATCGGCAAAGCCGGTGGCGTCGCCCGGGGTGCCGTGGATGTAGATGACGCGAGGCTTGGTGGAGTCGCCCCCTACGAGATAGGAGAGGGCCGGGATGGCCTTCGCGTCGGTGCTGGCGGCTTTCTCGGGAAGCGATTCGCGCGGCAGGGCGGCGATCTGTGCCTGGGTCGCGCGGGGCCCGGGCATGTTGCAACTCGGCAAGATGAGGGCGAGGGCGAGCATCGTGATGAGCACCCCGGCCACCCGCCAGCGCCGGCGGCGGAGCCACCCGCGAAACCCGCGGCGGGGGGTTGGGGATTGGGCAAGAACCGTTGGGGTCGGGCCGTGCATGGGGTCTCCGAGGCGCCGGGCATCTCGCTCGATGCCAGCTCAGGCGGGGGCGGGGGTTTCGTCGCGAAAAATGGCGGCACAGGCGGTGTGCCCGTGTACAAAGCTCTCTTCGCCCAACGGGCCGATCTCGGCGCTGGCGAAAAAGCCAGCCAGAGGCACGACCGGGCCGGCGAGGGGGTCGATCTGGGTGCCGGGCTTGGCGAGCGATTCGCCCGGGGGGCTGGGAAGAAACGCGCGGCTGATGAGCCCGGCGTCATGGTTGGGCTGATCGAACAGCCGCCTCCCACGGGCGTTGCATGAGAAGAGCAGGACGCCCTTGGGCGTTTCGTAGAGACGCTGAGCGTCGAGCAGCAGCAAAAGGTCCTCGTGGGCGGTGATGGCGTCGCGCATGTGCAGGCGAATGGTCTGGCCGACGTGCATCAGTTCGTCGACGGCGATCGCCCCGCGATTGTGATCCACGCCCCGCACGCTGCGGATGAGGAAGTCGTCGCGTCCGAAACGGTCTTTGTACTCGCTGATGACGCGCCCGATGAACAGCCCGCTCTTGAGACCCTCGCGCTCGCCATCGGAGAGGGCGGCGACGGCCTCGCTCACAGCCTCCAGCGCGGGACGCCCGCCCAGTTCGAAAATGATGTTGCGCTGGGCCCGGGTGACGACCAGGTTGGGCCCGAACGGGCGGCACCCTTGCGAGACGAGCGAGTCGACCCGGAAGCTGCCCCCCATGGTCACTCCCACACCCCCGCTGGTCAAGACGCGATCGTTGAGCAGAAAGACGTTGCCGTTGGGCTGGTTGGCCGCAGACGCCAGCCCGCCGAAAATCCCCGTCTTCACCCCCGGAGGGCGGGCGGCGTTGAGGGCCGGCAGGAGGCGCACCAGCGGGGTGGAGAACGGGTCGGCAAAGAGCATGGTGCAGCGCTGGTCGGGCCCGTAGCCCGCCGCTTCCCCCAGCGCCGCCAGCGACTCGGGGGTGTCGTCGGGCACCGGAAAATCCAGCACGTTGAAGCCCTGGACCCGGGCCCCGGGCAAGCGCCCGCACAAGAGCGACACGCCCGCAGAGCCTTCGAGTTCGGTGGTGTCGGCCAAGACCGTCCCGCCCGAAACCCCGATCAGGACCTTGGGGTTGAGGCGTTTGAGAATCGTCTCGGCGATGACAGAGGCGAAGTCGCAGTGATGGCCCGTGAAGAAGACGAAGGCGACGTCGGCCTGCGCGTCCAGCGTGTTCCCGCAGTGGTCGGCGACCATCTCGGCGGCCCGCGAGGTCTCGGGGCTGGCCGAGAGGGCTGAACAGAACCGAATCTGGGTCTGTTGCGAGGGGGTCTGCATCGGGCAGGATCGTATCAAGGGGACACAATCAGACGAACAGAATCCTGGGAATCAGTGGGGGGCGGGCGTGAACGTCGCGCCGTCGAGCACGCCACATGTGACGAACTGGCCCGGCTGAAAGTCTTCGGGCTTTTGGCGGGCGTCCGTCAGCAGGCAGTGGACCGGTACGCCCGCGTCGATGACCACCGCCCCGGACTCGACGCGAACCACCGTGCCCTGAATCCGGCGTGGGCGGCCCATCACCGGCTCGAGGTAGCGACCCCCGGAGCCGACCAGATCCAACCGCCGAGCGCTGACGCGGATGGTCCCGATCAGGCGATGCCCGGTGGCGACCCCGATTTCACCCTGAGGAACGAGGTGGAGTTCGTAGCTGGTGTTCGGGACGGCGAACTTGATGTAGGCGGGCTTGGTGGGGGTGGCGGGGACGGCCTGGAGCAAGGTGCCGCGGGCCTGGGCGGGGTCGATCTTGTTAGTCGGAGA
>JAKFUN010000209.1 GCA_021732675.1 Phycisphaerales bacterium | reverse complement strand
GGTCTGAGAAGAGGCGGAGCGTGCCGGTGGTGCGATCAAGCTCGGGGGCGAGCTCGGCGGGGGTGAGGGCGGTTTCCTCGCTGGCGGAGAGGATCAGCTCGTCGCGCTGTGAATCGAGCGCGTCTGCGAGGCGGGCGAGCGTGTGGGCCGGAGAGCCGGTGTTTCGCAAGAGGGCGGCCCGGCTTATCGCCTGGTCAACGCTCGAAAAGGAGTGATCGTGTCTCATCGCGTGGTGCTCCCGTGGTGTCTGCGGGGGGACAGGCGTCGAGCCTGTCCTTGTCGAGCGCCCCCCACGTGTGGCCAGCGCGACGAACTCTAATCCTCGGCCGGGCGGTACGCCGGACGCCGTGATCGTCGCGCGCAACGCACCGCTCCACACTTTCGCCCCTTGTTCGGTACACTTTGGGCCCCATGCTTGCCCGCATTCCGTCATACCTCCTGCAAGGCATCGACGCTCTCCCCTGCGAGGTGGAGGTTGATTCTGATCTCTCGGCGATCGAGACCAAGCCGATCGTGGTGGGGTTGCCGGACGCGGGGGTGAAGGAAGCCATCGAGCGGGTGAAGTCGGCCCTGATGAACAGCGGCTATGCCTGGCCTCAGGGGCGCCTGGTGATCAACCTGGCGCCGGCGGATGTTCGCAAGGAAGGACCGGTCTATGACCTGCCGATGGCGGTCGGGCTGTTGGCGGCGACCGGGGTTCTGGCGAACGCGATCGGGCTGGACTATCGCAGTTGTGTGTTGGGGGGAGAGCTGGCGCTGGATGGGCGGGTCAGGCCGATCAAGGGGGCGATCGCGCTGGCGGCGATGGCCAAGCAACGCGGGGCCAAGGCGGTGATTGTGCCCGCGGACAACGCGGCGGAGGCCGCGGTGGTGCACGACATGCCGGTGTTTGGGGTGCGGACGCTCCCGGAGTTGGTGGGGCTGCTGACGGGGGCGATCGAGGCGGAGCCGACGCCGCCGCCGGATATCGCGGCGTTGCTGGGAACGGCGGCGGCACCGGTGGATTTCGGGGATGTTCGGGGCCAGGAGGGCGTGAAGCGGGCGGTCGTGGTGGCGGCCGCGGGCGGGCACAATTTGTTGATGCTGGGCCCTCCGGGCTCGGGCAAGACGATGATGGCCAAGGCGCTGCCCGGGGTGTTGCCGCCCTTGTCGCCTCAGGAGGCGATCGACATCACGCGGATTTATTCGGCTGCGGGGCAGATGCCCAGCGGGGTGGGGCTGATCACACTCAGGCCGGTTCGCAGCCCTCATCACACGGCGAGCACGCCCAGCATTGTGGGCGGGGGGATGGTGCCGCGGCCAGGTGAGATTTCGCTGGCGCATCATGGGGTGTTGTTTTTGGATGAGTTGCCCGAGTTCCCGCGGGATGTGTTGGAGGCGTTGCGTCAGCCGCTCGAGGATCATCAGGTGACGATCGCCCGGGCGCACGCGGCGGTGCGTTTCCCGGCGAGTTTCATGTTGATCGCGGCGATGAACCCGACGCCGAAGGGGGACTTGCCGGCGGGAGAGATTGGGCGGCGGGCGATGGAGCAGTATCTCGCCAAGCTCAGCGGGCCTCTGCTCGACCGGATTGACATTCATGTAGAGGCCCCCGCAGTGCCCTGGAAGGAGCTATCGCGGCGGGACGACACTGGCCCCAGGGGGAGCGACACGGCGAGCATGCGCGGGCAGGTGTTGCGGGCCCGGGCGGCGCAACTCGGGCGTCAGGGTCCGGGTCTGGTGAATGCGCGGCTCAGCGGGCGGCAACTTGATGTGTGGGCGAAGCTGGATGAAGCTGCGACCGGGCTGCTGGGGCAGGCGATGACGGAGCTGGGGTTGTCGGCGCGGGCGTATGACAAGATCCGGCGGATCAGCCGCACGATTGCGGATCTGGAGGAGGACGAGAGCATCCAAGCCCAACACGTCTCCGAGGCGATCGCGTACCGGTTGCTGGACCGGAGGGTGTGAACCGGTGCCGTCGCTTCTGGGGGGGTCTGGATTGGGGCGGTGTGGGAGAGAATTGTCGAAGTTTCGGGACTGGGCGACCGAAATGAAAGGGTAATCAGTGGAAGCTACATTTCTAGACCTGTGCGGTTTTGGAGTCCTTACTCGATGAACATCAACAAGAATCGTGCGTTTGGCGTGCTGTGCGCTTTGGCAGCGGGCACACTTTCGGCTTTGGCCGGCCCGGGCGATGAGGCTCTGAAGGCCCTGAAGGAAGGCAACGAGCGGTTCGTGGCGGGCACGACCAAGCACCCGCACTCGGGGATTGATCGGGTGAACGACACCGGGGCCAATGGCCAGAAGCCTCAGGTGACGATCCTGGGTTGCTCGGACTCGCGGGTGCCCCCGGAGCGGATCTTTGATGTGGGCATCGGCGATGTGTTTGTGATCCGCGTGGCAGGCAATGTGGCGGACACGGACGAGATCGGGACCACGGAGTACGGGACGGCCCATCTGGGTTCGCCCCTGGTCGTCGTGCTGGGCCACACCAAGTGTGGGGCGGTCACTGCGGTCGCGACGGGTGCCCAGGTTCACGGGAGCATCCCGGGCCTGGTGGACAACATCATCCCCGCGGTGGAGAGCGCGAAGAAGAAGCACCCGGGCGTGACGGGCAAGGACATTGTGCCCTTCGCGATCGACGAAAACGTCTTTCAGAGCATTCGCGATCTGCTGACTCGAAGCGACGAAGTTCGCGATCTGGTCAAGGAAGGCAAGCTGGAGATCGTCGGCGCTGTCTATGACATCGACACGGGCAAGGTGAGGTGGCTGGGGGCCCACCCTGAGCAGGCGGCGTTGCTGGCTGCGACCCCGGAAGCACCCAAGCCCGCCAAGCAGGACGCGCACGGCAGCGCGGACAAGGCCGCCCCGGAAGCCCAGCACAAGAAGGACGCGCACGAATCGGTCGGACACGACGCCAAGGCGCCGGCCAAAGCTCCGGAGCACGGGGCCCCGGCGGAGAAAGCTCTCAAGAAGGCTGCGAGCGCGGCTGCGGATGTGTCGACGCTCGCTTCGACCGGAATCTTTGCGGCTCCTGAGTTAAAGAGTCCGCCTCGAAGCGCGTTCGGCTCAAGGGCCGGCAAGACCCCAGAAATCAGCTCGCTCAAGCCCGCCACCCTGGATCGCGGGCTTTTTTTTTACCTCTTCGTGGCTGCCTCGGTCGGCGCGGTGTTGGTGACGGGGGCGGCGTGCGTGGTGTTGTCGCGGACGACGCGTGCTGACGGAACCACCGGACGGGCGATGACCCTGGGCGTGAAGCTGGCGGGCGGGTTTGGCGCGGCGATCTTGGGGATTCTGTCGCTGGCGACCATGTCGGCGTACACCGGAACGCAGGTCGCCAACGCGGTGGCCACGGCCGACCACTTTGATGAACAGAACGGGCTGATCGCGGGTCTGGACGCGGATGGTCTGCAGATGCGGATCGGCCTCAACGGATTTTTGGTGTCGAACAGCGATACGGACCTTGAGCGATACTCCGACGCCGCCGCGTCATGCGCCCGCAGGTTGGAACTGGCCCGTGAAACCCTGAAGGATCCGAAGCGAGCGGAAATGCTGGGGGAGATCGGCGGGTCGTTCGAGGAATACGAGCGCAAGTTCGCGGAGGTGGTGAAGCTGATTGACCAGCGGAACGGGCTGATCGAGTCGCAAATGAACCCCACCGCGATGCGGGTGAACGAGCTGCTGGAGGAAGTGGCGAAGGCGGCGCGTGCGGACGGGGACGCGGAGCTGAGCTATGCAGCGGCGGCGACGAATCAGCAGTTTCAGCAGGCACGTATTGCGTTTTTCAAGTTTCTTCGCAAGGGGGAAGAGAAGCACTTGAGGGAATCGGAGGGGTATGCCAAGGAGTCCGCGCGGCTGATCGCGGAGCTTGAGGCCCAGACGCGGGACCCGGTTCGCAAGGCATGGGTTTCAGAGGCGGGTCAGGGGGTAGCGTTTTACATGTCGCGGATGGAGCGTGCGGAAGCGATTCAGCAGCAGCGGAACGTGCTGGTGAAGGAGGGCCTGGACCAGATTGGCGGGGCGATGACGCAGGCCAACGCGGAGCTCGCGTCGTCGCTGAGCCGGGCCAAGGCGGAGATGAGCCAGAGGGCGGACGAGGTTTCGAGAAGCGCGGAGAAGCAAACGGCGCTGGTGGCGGCGGTGGCGGCGATCGTGGGCGGGGTGGTCAGCCTGAGCCTGGTGACGAGCATCACCAGGCCGCTCGCCCGGGTTGTCGCGGCGTTGCAGCGGATCAGCGCCAGCGACCTTACCTCGCCAGCGCTGGCGATGGATGGCCATGACGAGATCGCGACGCTGGGACAAGCCTCCGACCGGATGAAGGATGTTCTGACCAAGATCATGAAGGAAATCAGCAGCACGACCAACGAGGTGGCGGCGGCGGCCACCGAGATCGCGGCTTCTGCTGAGCAGATGTCGCAGGGGATGACGCGGCAGCAGGAGCAGACCCAGCAGGTGGCGGCCGCCGTGGAAGAAATGAGCGTGAGCGTCGCGGAAGTGGCGAAGAAGAGCTCAAGCGCTGCGGACGCGGCCAGCGAGTCTGGCAAGCAGGCCCAGCACGGGGGGGACGTGGTGGGGCAGACGGTGCAGGAGATCAAGGGAATCTCGATGCAGGTGACCGAGTCGGCCCGGGCGGTGGGTTCGCTGGGCCAAAAGAGCGAGCAGATTGGGCAGATCATCGGGATGATCAACGAGATCGCCGAGCAGACGAACCTGTTGGCGCTGAACGCCGCGATCGAGGCGGCCCGGGCCGGGGAGCATGGCCGCGGGTTCGCCGTGGTCGCCGACGAGGTACGCAAGCTCGCCGAGCGGACCACCCAGGCGACGACGCAGGTTTCGAGCAGCATCAAGGAGATTCAGAACGAGACCAAGTCGGCGGTGGAGCGGATCGAAGGCGGGGAGAAGCAGGTGTCGGTGGGGGTGGAGCTGGCGGGGAATGCCGGCAAGGCCCTGGAGCAGATCGTGGCGTCCTCGCGATCGGTCGAGAACATGGTGCGCGAGATCGCAATGGCTTCGGGCGAGCAGAGCAACGCCACCCGCCAGATCGCCCAGACGGTGGAGCAGATCACGGTGGTCACGCGCGAGTCCGCCGACGGCTCGACCCAGGCCGCGATGGCCGCCAGCCAGCTCAGCGAGCGAGCCGAAGCCCTGCGGCAGTTGGTGGGACGGTTCAAGGTCTGACAACCCGAACTGTCACCGATCGTGGATAGACCAAGGGCCCCTCTCGACGGAGAGGGTTTTTTCGTTTGGGGGGTGC
>JAKFUN010000064.1 GCA_021732675.1 Phycisphaerales bacterium | reverse complement strand
TGACCGTGCTGACACCCTTCAACCCATCCCCCGAAATCATCGACGCCCTCATCGACGAACTCGGCAGCCCCGACTGCACACTTCGCGACATCGCCAACCAATATAAAACCACCCTCGAAGCCCTCACCCTCTGGCTCTCGCGCGACGACATCGCGGCCCGCCTCAACAACATCGAGTCCGCCGTCTGCCGCCGCACCCGCCTCATCGCCACCAACTTCATGCCCTGCGTGGCCCGCCTCTGCACCATCATCGTCTCCAACCACTTCGAAGACGAACACGAACTCGACCCCGGCCCCGTCACCAACGAACCCCGCCGCCGCTCCCGCGACGGAGCCCGCAAAGCCGGCGCTCTCCTCCTCCGCCTCGCTCGCCTATTCCCCTCTACCTCCCCACCTCGCTCAAAACCAGATGCCTCGATGCCCCATGCCTCGATGCCTTCTTCTTCATCTCCTTCCGCTCCGGGTACGGCGGCTCTCCGGGCCGACCCTTCCATTCCTTCATCCCCTTCTTCTCCCGCGTCTTCCGACCTACCCAATCTAGTGGCACGGGCCTCCGCCCCGTGTCCTTCCCCATCTTCCGCTTCCCCCAGCTCTTCGATGGCAGTCTCCGTCTCTCCTCAACCCATCTCGGGATTCGCTTCGCTCATCCCCGGCGTGCGTGCGGGATCCACGCCTTTGCACCCCCTGACCCCGCCGGCCCGCGCGGCCATCACCCCGATTCTCGCCGCCAACTCCCACAGAATCGCCGATATCTTCTCAGGGTCTTCGTTCGCCCAGCCCCCCAAACCGGGCTAGCCTTGCTCCAGCGTGGGACACGCGAATCATGCCGACTTCTTCCGAAGGTTTCATCCAGCGGACGGACGCCCTCAAGAGCGACCTTGCGGCCCAGGGCCGGCGCGTCCAGTCCATGCTCGAAGCCGCCTTCGCCGCCTTCTTTGATCGCAACGCCGAACGGGCCGCCTGGGCCATCGCCCAAGACGACGAGGTCGATCGCGTCGATGTCGCCATCGAGCAGACCAGCGTCGCCGTCCTCACCGACGCCACCCGCCAAGGCGCTTCGCTCGACGCCACCCACCTGCGCACCGTGCTGATGATCGTGAAGATCAACAACGAGCTCGAGCGGGCCGCCGATGTCGCGGTCGAAATCGCTCACGCGGCTCAGGTCCTGATGGGCGAAAACGCCGTGCAAGGCACCTTCCCCGACACCTTCCGCGTCATGGCCAACAGCGTCATCGGCATCCTGCGCGACTGCAACACCTCCGTCGCCCGCAATGACCCCCAGTTGGCCAACATCGTCCTGCAAAGCCAGCACGCTGTCGCCGCGTTCAAGGACGCGGTGCTTAAAAAAGCCCAGCAACACCTGGCCCTGGGCCAAATGACCCCCGAGTTCGCCTTTCTGCTGCACGATGTCGCCAACCAGTGCGAAGTAATCGCCGACCATTGCACGAACATCGCCGAGCAGGTGATCTATCTCACCACCGGGGCGATCGTGCGGCACACCCAGGCGAGCTGGGTGCAAACCGGCACCCACCAGACAGGCTGATTCCCTTCGCGCCGGATTCATCGCGCTTTCCAGTGGACGAACCCGGTTTCCACGCCAACCCTTTGGGCTTGGACGCTCACGAACGCAAGCCAACGCCAGAAGAAGAACGTGCCGCCCGCGCGACTCGCCAGGGAATCCCCGAGTCGCTGCGATTGGTGAAGCGGGTCGCGCCGTCCGCGTCGGCCTATGCCTCGCAGAATCCCCCCGCCGCCAACGCGCCGCCCCCCAAGCAGCTCCTGCACCCGCGCCGGGTCCGGGGGGGCGTCAAGCTCTCGGGGGGTGTGATCGACGGACCGACGCTGTGGGCCGCCCAGCGCTGGATGAGGCTGGCCGAGCTCGTGGCCCAGGGCACCCGCTTGGCGGAAGGACTTGAGTACGCCAAGCTGGGTCAGACCAAGCGCCTGGCGAATCTGCCGGGCCGGATTGAAGCGTCGGTGCAGGGGCGGGCGGACCGGCCTTACACGGTAACGATCACGATGGGTGTGATTCCCGAGCCGGGGTGGGTGCCGGTGGTGGGGGCGATGTCCGAGGGGGCGATCTACGCCGCCAAGCTGCTGTCGGGGGAGTTGCCGACCAACATCGAAGACGTCTTCGCGCCGCGCGGGCTCAAGCTCTTCCCTACAGAGCCCAGCGAGCTGACGGTTTCGTGTACCTGTGTGGAGCACACGCAAGCGCTGCAGGCGATGAAGGATCGCCAAGCCGCGGGCGAGGCTACCCCGGCCGGAGACGCGTCCGACGCGGCTTGGTGCAAGCACCTCTGCTGCGTGGCCTACCTCATGGCCCAGCGATTGGCGACCGAGCCGTTTCTGATGTTCTCGCTGCGCGGGTTGGATGGTCGCGAGCTGCTCGAGCGTCTGCGCGACCAGCGGGCCTCGGCGGGGGCCCCGCCTGGGGATCGCCAGCCCGTCTATGTCCAGCACATCTCCGGGGTGACGGATAGTCCCGGTGCGCCGCTCGAGGAAGTGATCCTGGGCTTCTGGGATGCGGGCGCGGGGCTCGCCAGCGTGGACTTGCCTCTGAGCCCGCCCGCCGTCAGCCACCCGCTGCTGCGGCGCCTGGGCCAGAGCCCCTTCTCGCAGGCCCCCTTCCCGCTGGTGGGGTTGCTGGCGAGCTGCTACGAGACCATCAGCGAAGCCGCACGGCGCGAAGAACCCGCCGAGCAAGAGCTCCCGGCCGACGACGCCGGGGTCGACTTTGACGAAGACCCGGATTCGGGCGCTTAAACGCGCGGCGACCGTGCTAATCCCGCCCCGACTACTGAGGCTTCACGTCGCGCCGCTTGATCTTCAGATGAATGGTCTTGTTGGCCACCTCGAACTTCACCGGGGTGGGAAGCTGCGGGGTGAGCGTAAAAGTCGCATCCTTCTGCGAGATGCCCCGTTCAAGCTCTTCGTAGCTGAGGGAGACCTCGGCGACAATGGGGATGGTCTTGGCCTCGACCTGCTTGATGAAATCCGCCGGCCCGGTGACCGTGACATCGATCAGGGCCCGATCCTGCTCGAGGATCTCCACGTCGAACTTGCTCATTTCCGCCGGCGCGATGCGGATATGGACCGGCACGGTCGCAACCCGAACCGAGATCGAGCGGCTGCGAACCGTCAGGTTCGCGTCGACGATCGCCGGCATCAGCTTGATCCGGGCGTTTGCCAAGACCTCGGCGGGGGGTTGCACCCGCAGGTTGAGCAGGTTTTCACGCCGACCCGGAACCAGCCGGGCGAAGCTGTCGGCGTCGAGCGTCACGCTGGCCGCGGCCTCCTTGGGGATCTTTGCCAGCAGCGCCGCCGGACCCGAAAGGGTCACCTGATCGGGCTTGATCTCGGCTGGGCCCTCCAGCTCGCCCCCGGCCGTCACCAGTCGCACCGGGATCTGGCGAGTCGCCATGCTGTCGACAAAGACCTTGACAACCTCGGGCTCGGTCTTCTTGAAGGAGAGCCCCAGCCCGCCCAACTCGGGCTGAACCGCGAGCATCGCGCTGATGCTGATGGTCTGCTCGCCCGGCTCCTTGCTGAACCCCGGCAGCCCGGGGCTGACCAGCAGCGAGCCCTTGCGGGCTCGGCGTTCGGCGCGGTCGATCGCGTCGGCAGAGCCCTCCAGCGTGGTCGTCACGCGAAGAATGTTCCCCGCCGCCGGGGGATCCACCACATCCACCATGCGATCCGCCCCAAGCTCGGCGTCGATCTGGATCTGAAACTCGGCCTCCTGCGAGCGCAGGCCCTCCGCCTCGGCGAAGATCCAGATGAGCCCGGTGATCCCGATCACCGCGATGATGGTTTTGATCCTCGCCCACATACGCGTGTGCTTTCTCTCTGGAGCAGCCATTGCTCCGCTGGTGCTAGGCCGATCGGGCCGACTGCTGGTCTTTGGTGGTGGCTTCGTGGGTCAACGAGTGGGCGCCCAGCGCCGCGGCGTCCGGGTCGGAGTGGTCGGGCTCGTCCGCAACTGAAACTCGGGTCGGTTGGTCAAGCTCCACAGGCATCGGCAACGGACGGGCCGACAGACGCGCTTCCAAAGCCCGGGGCAGCTCCGCGGCGCTCATCCGCTCCGACAGTTGCCCACGCTCGGCGATCCGCACCGTCCCGGTTTCTTCGCTCACCACCACAATGATCGCGTCGCACTCCTTGCTCAGCCCAAGAGCCGCCCGGTGACGTGACCCCAGCGAGGGATCCGGCATATCCGCGGCTTCCGCCAACGGGAGCTGCACCCCGGCCGACCGAATCGTCCGGTCCTTGACGATCACCGCCAAATCGTGCAGCGCCGAACCAGGAAAGAAAATCGTCTGCAACAGCCGCGAAGTGAGGTGAGCGTTGAGGTGCGTGCCCCCCTCGACGATCCCCGCCAGCCCGATCTGGCGCTCGATCACGATCAAAGCCCCGAACTTGGCGCGGGACAAATACGTCACCGCCGCCCCGATCTCGTCGACCATGAAGCCGATGTCTTTGGGCGTGGTTCGCATGAAGGGGGTTTCGCCCAGGCGAACCAGGGCCCGGCGCAGCTCGGGCTGGAAGATCACCACCAGGGCGATCGCGAAGAGGGCCAGGAACTTGTCGTAAAGATAACTGAGCCGCGCAAACGCGCCGCCCGCGGCTAACACGCGCGACACGAACGTCGCGATAAACACCAGCAGCAGCAGCCCCTTGAGCGCCCCCGCCGCCCGCGTCCCCTGCACAAACCGGACGACCGCGTACACCACCACGCCAATGATGGCCAGCTCAAGCACCACCTCCCAAAGGGAGTAGTTCTCGATGCGCCCGATCAGGCTCTCGAAGCGCTGCAAGATGCCGAGAAATGGTCGCACGCCTGGCTCCGAAACACACCGTTCCCTGGCGGAGTCTACACCCCCCGCCGGTTGGACGATTTAGAACGCTTCCGGTTCGCGCCCGCCCCAACCTTCTCGCGGGCTCATACCATCGCTTTGTCGGTCCGGACGGCCCACCGGCCTGCACAGAAAACCGCCACGATGCCTTATCACATCACCGAGTACATCGAAACCCCCAACCCCAACGCGCTCAAGTGCCTCCTGAGTGCTTCGCCCGCTGGGCCAGCGGGGATGCGTTCCTACACCCGCTCCCGCCCCGACCCCGCCCCGGGCGAGGGTGATCCACTGGGCCTGGCCCTCATGGCCATTCCCGAACTCGAAAGCGTGCTGATCCACGACGGGTGGATCACCGTCGTCAAGGCTGGGAGTGCCGGCTGGCCAGGGGTCAAGCGATCG
>JAKFUN010000245.1 GCA_021732675.1 Phycisphaerales bacterium | reverse complement strand
ACCCCGCACCCAATCAGCGAGCCGGCGAACCACGTCCGCCGAAATGGGTCGGACGCGATATCGCGAGGCGCAATCGAACGACGGATCAACGCCAGCCCCGCGAAGGCGATCGCTCCGCTGGCCATCAACGTCGAAAGCACATTGGCCAGACCGAACCAGGCCGTTGCTTCGGGTTGGCTGACGCGCCGTTCATAGGCCCGGGCCATGGGTGAGTCAGTCGTCCAGCCGTGTGAGTCGAGAATCCGAGCCTTGTCGGCCAAGAACGCCCGGTAGGTCTCCGGTTGTTCGATGTAGACCTGAATGCCGCCCCGGATCGCGAGCAAGGGGAGCATCGAGAGCAGCCCGGCAAAGAGCCAGACCCGCAGGGTCTTGTCGCGCGAGGCGGCGCTCGCCCCCAAACCCGCAATCATCGCGCTGATCCAGTTCGTTCCCAACAACGCATCGGTGTACCAGTTGGGCCTAAGAAAAACCTGAAGGATCACTCCGACTGCGCCCAGCCCAAAGAGCGACATCTCCCACCAGTGCGGGCTCAGGTGGCGCAGCGACTGGGCCAGAAGAATCAACCCCGCGCCCAGAATCGTGCCTGCGTCGCACGCCAGCGCCCAAGAGGGAGTCAGGCCAATGATCGGCGAACCCATCACCAGGGGGTCGCCCGCGAAGCCGGGCGAAAGGTCCGAGCCGGTGAACAGACGCACCCCAAGCGAGGCGAGCAGCAACACAACCCCTAGCACGGCCAGGGCTGGGGGGGGCACTTCGAGAGCCTCGGGCGGGGGCTTCATCGAGGCCCATCTTTCAAAGCCGCGGCTTTCGAGCCCGCGTAGTCAAAGGCGCCCATCAGCGCCAAGATCACCATCAGTTGAAGCCCAACTAGCCCCGCCTGCCACGGCTCAAGCGACGCGAGCGAGACGCCCGCCACGCCGGTGACCGCCGCCAGACCCCAGATCACCAGCACACTCGCCCGGCGGCTCAACCCCAGCCGGTTCAGCCGATGGCTCAAGTGCTGCAGGTCGCCCACGAAAGGGCTCTTGCCCTGCCTCAATCGAATCGCGACCACAGTGACGAGGTCATACAAGGGCACCGCCAGCACCAAGAGCGGCATGAGCACCGCATACCACGGACTGGCCCCCGGGCCGCCCGCAGCGGGCAGATACGTCGTTCGCACCGTCAAAAACGCGAGCAAAAACCCCAGCACCAGCGACCCGCCATCGCCCATGAAAATCTTGGCCCCCCCCGGACGCGGCGCATTAAAGAGCAAAAACCCCAGGCACGCCCCGACCAGCAGCGCCAGGCACGCCCCCACGAACCACTGCCCCTGGATCAGCGCCGAAGTGAGAAAAAACGCCCCGGCCACGCACGCCGTCCCGGCCGAGAGCCCGTCCATATTGTCCATGAAGTTCATGGCGTTGGTGATGATCAGGAACCACAGGGCAGTGATGAGGATCGACAGCCACGCCCCGCCCACATGCGAATCCAAAAATGTGAATAAGCGGGTGGGAGCAAAGCCGGGCGTCAGGGTCGAGACCAACGGGATCGCCAGCGCCGGGCCCGCCATGATCGCCAGCTTGAAGAACGGGCCCAGCGGACGCCGGTCGTCCAACAGCCCCATGATGTGCAGGATCGCCAGCGACGCCAGCAGCAGCCACCCTTGCCCGGCCTGCTGGGCGATCCCCGCCAGGTGGGGCGTGAGATTCGCGATCGCAAAATCACTCCAACCCTGCGGGAGCCATTCGGCGCTGTAGATGGATTCGAGCGCGCCCGGCTGGAGCACCAGCAGCCCGAGCGTCAGGGGTGCTGCGATGGCGGCAAAGATCGCCACGCCCCCGGTGTTCGGGATCCGCCGCCTGGGGGCTTTCACTTGGCCCGGCACGCCCCCGGAATCAAACGTGTGCAGGCGATGCCCAAGCCAGATGAGCATCGCCGTGAAAGGCCATGCCAGGACGAACGAGACGGGGATGAGCAAGACCACAAGCGTGCGCACAGAAGGAGAGTGTACCGGCGACTACCGGCGGGGTTCTGACTCGCCCTGCCAGCGCCTTCGCTCCGTGAGGGCAAATCCCGCCCAGGCCAAGGCCTGGAGCCCAAGCACGATCATCGCCAGCCACACCACCCGCATGGGCCACGCGCCCAGGGCGTCGATGATGGTGGGGGCCCCCGGCTTGCTCGGGCCGATATATCCATAGTTGAACCCGAACGGGATATTGATCGCCGACACCAGCGCTCCATAGCCCAGCGAAACACCCCACGCCAGACGCAGGTCGGGCCAGCGCGGGCGATAGCCCAGGGCAGCCAGGTCATACAACGCGCTGCCCACGATCGCAAAGTGCAGGCTCCAGAAGAGCCAGAACCGGGCGTGGGCCGGGCCCACCTCCAGCGTGGGGGTCAGCAACCCCTGCGAACTGAGCAGCAACCCCCAAAAAAACAGCACCGTGCGGCTCCATTGCCACCCCGGCCCCAAGGCCACCCCCGCGCACAAAACCGCCAGATCGCACACCTGCAAAGGCAGCGCCTTCTCCCACGCAAAGTTCATCGGCAACGCATACCACACGATGTTGGCCAACGCCGTCACCCACACCAGTTGGCACATCACTCGGCGCAGGGCCCGCTCGCGGGGCGTGCCCCGATGCCGCCTTGCGAACCAGATCGCCCAGCCCACGCCGGACACAAAAAGGGTCAACGCCACCCCGTGAGTGAACGTCAAGGCACGAAAGACGTGCAGCCAGTCAGGATTCGCGTCTGAGGCGGGCATGAGTCTGGCCCACAGCGTACCAGCTCAATCCTCGCTCGCGCCCGCCTTGGAAGCGTTTTCGTGGCGCAGCTGCCCGCACGCCGCGGCGATATCCCGCCCCCGGCTCGCCCGAATGTGCACGTTCACATTCCGCGCCCGCAGCAGCCGCTGAAAATCCAGCACACGCTGATTCTCCGGTCGAGCAAACGGCACCCCCGCCACCTCGTTGTACCGGATCAAATTCACGTTCGCCCGCAAGGTTTTGGCCAGCCGGGCCAGTTCCTCGGCCTGGTCGGGCTTGTCGTTCACGCCCCGCAACAGCGTGTACTCCAGCGTGATCTCGCGACCCGTCTTCTCAAACCACTTTTGGCACGCCTGCAACAGGTCGGCGATGGTGGTGTACTCCGCCCACGGGATCAGCGTCCGCCGCACCTCGTCGGTGGGGGCGTGCAGCGACAACGCCAGCGTCACCGGCAGGTCCAGCAACGTCGACAATCGCTCGATCGCCTTGGGGAGCCCAACCGTCGACACGGTGATCTTGCGGGCCGAGATCCCGGTCGCCCACAGGCTCGTCAGCGTCCGGATCGCAGGAACCACCGCGTTCAGGTTCGCCAGGGGCTCGCCCATGCCCATGAAAACGACATTGGTAATCCGCCGCACCCCGTCCAAACGCCCCAATCGCCACACCTGCTCGACAATGCGCCCCGCCGACAAGTTGGCGTCCAGGCCGGTCAGCCCCGAGGCACAAAACCGGCACCCCACCGGGCACCCCACCTGCGAAGAAATGCACCCGGTGAAGCGGGCCGGGCCGGCGGGCTCGGCTTCCGGGTCTTCGTCATCCTTGGGGATCGACGGGATCATCACGCACTCGGTCTGCAACGACGTATCGCCCCCGGGGCCGATCACGTTCAGCGGGCTCTTGGCGGCGCCATAGTCCACCCACTGGATGAGCTGCTTCTGCGTCCCGTCGCTGGCCTTGGCGTGCTTAAGGATCTCCCCCGACAAAAACACCATGTCCCGCGAAAGGATGTCTCGGTCGAGTTTGGAGAGATTGCTCATGGCGCCGGGGTCGGCGACGCCGTGCTGATAGACCCATTCGAGGATCTGCTTTGCGCGGAACGCCGGCATGCGGCGCTGCTGGCACCATTCCGCCAGGGTCTCGGGCGTGAACTCGAAGATGTGATGGGTGGGATGCTGCATGGAGAGGTGCGAGGCACTTTCTGACCGGGCAATTTGCGGGTGGCACTGCTCTCCAGAGCAGGGCGCCTTCGGTCAGTCTCATGCACCGGTCTGGAGACCCGTGCCGGTTCAGTTGATGAGTCAGCCAGAGCCTACAGACAGAACCTAATGAGCCGACGCCGCCTTGCGGGCCGGCGCGCTGATCGACACCGGCACCGCGCCGTACGCCTCGCGGGTGATGACCGGGGCGTGAACATGAATCCGGCGCGTCTCGGGGTCGATCCCCCGCGCCAGCAGCGTCTTGCGAACCGTCCCGGGGAGCGAAAACTCCACGTCTTCGATGTCGATGTCGCGCTGCTCGATATCGCCCCCGAACCGGGCCAGCAGCGCCCGGCAGACATCCGCCACCAGATCCTCGGGCGCGCTCGCCCCCGCCGTCACCAGCACCGTCTCCTGCCCGCTCTTGAACCACGACCAGTCCAGCTCGCTGGCGTCGTCTACCAGGCGGCTATCGGTGCCCACATTCGCCGAGATCTCAGTCAGACGCACCGAGTTGCTGCTGTTGCGCGAGCCTACCACGATGACCAGGTCGCACTCGGGGGCGATTTGCCGCACGGCGTGCTGGCGATTGGTCGTGGCGTAGCAGATATCACTGCTGGGGGGCTCTTTGATGCTGGGGAAGGCCTGCTTGAGGGCGTCGATGACGATGGCCGCGTCGTCGGTCGAGAGCGTCGTCTGCGTCAGGTACACCAGCTTGTTGGGATCGGTGATCTTGAGTTTGGGGATGTCGTCGGGAGATTCCACCACCTGGGTCGCGGTCGGCGCCTCGCCATACGTCCCGACGATCTCCTGGTGGTTGCGATGCCCCACCAGCAAAATCTGATATCCCTTGCGGGCGTAGTTGACAGCTTCCGCGTGAACCTTGGTCACCAGCGGGCACGTCGCGTCCATCGTGTTGAGGCGCCGCGCCCGGGCCGCCTGCCGAACCGCCGGCGAAATCCCGTGCGCCGAAAAGACCACGATGCCCCCCTCGGGAACCTCGGAAATCTCCTCGACAAACACCACACCCCGGTCCACAAACCGCGAAACCACATGCTTGTTGTGAACGATCTCGTGGTACACATAGATGGTCTGGCCCGGGAAGAGCTCGATGACCTGATCAACCACGGCGATCGCCATGCGGACGCCGGCGCAGAAACCGCGGGGATTGCAAAGAATGATGCGCATCGCTTCTCCGGTGACTTATGCTTCCCAGCCCGTCTCAACGGGCGGCTTGGAACCGACAATGGTACGCGGCATCGAACCCTGTTTGGGCACTTCCATGATCAACCCTGTTTTTTCTCTCAGCCAATTCCCCCCGGGGGTCTCGTGCTGACCCTGCCCC
>JAKFUN010000082.1 GCA_021732675.1 Phycisphaerales bacterium | reverse complement strand
GCGCGTCACCGTGATGGAAGAACAGGCCAGGGTGGCGGAAGCTGCCCTCCAAAAGTCCCAGCCCAAGGCGCCCGCCGACAGACCACCCCGGCGCATGCTCGACGTCTCCGCCGGGCAGCTTCGCAGATCCATCATCTTGGGCGAGATTCTGGGCCCGCCCCCGGGTTTGAAGTGACCCCTTGATATTCCAGGTGGGCGTGCGACTGTTGGAGGGTGAAAGCCGCGGCCGATAGAGGTCGGGCGAAACAGCCCTCTGGAGCGCAGACTTGCAACAGCTCGAAATCTGGCACGCGGTGGTTCTGGGAATCGTCGAAGGGATCACCGAATATCTTCCGGTCAGCTCCACCGGGCACCTGATCCTGGCCTCCTCGCTCATGCGCCTCGACAAGATCGTCTCCAAGGGCGACCTCGATGACTTTGAGATCGTCATTCAGGGCGGGGCGATCCTCGCCGTTCTCGGGCTCTATTGGCCCAGCGTCCTCAAGATGCTCCGGGGTGTGCTAGGCAAAGACCCGCAGGGCTTCGCACTGTTGGTCAACTTGTTTCTGGCGTTTGTGCCTTCGGGCTTGCTCGCCCTGCTCCTCAAAGACAAAATAAACCAGTATCTCTTCTACCCAGTGCCGGTGCTGGCGGCCCTCTTCCTCGGCGGCGTCTACATGCTCCTGGTCGATGGCTGGCAACGCGGCAAGCTCGCCCGCGTCCCTTCCTCGCTCCCCACCAAAACCATCTACGACGTCACTCCCTTGGACGCCATCAAGATTGGCCTCCTGCAGTGCCTCTCGCTCTGGCCAGGCACCAGCCGCAGCCTGATGACCATCACCGGCGGGCTCTTCTGTGGGCTTCGCCCCAAGCAGGCCGCGGAGTTCAGCTTCCTGCTCGGGCTCCCCACGCTGACCGCCGCCACCCTCTACAAGCTCTACAAAAACCTGCACCAGAGCCACAAACTCGGCACGCCCAACATGTTTCAGTCGCTGGGCACCGGCGCTTGCCTCATCGGCATCCTCGTCGCCATGGTCGCCGCGGTCGTCGCGGTCCGCTGGCTCGTCGGGTTCCTCAACAAGCACGGGCTCGCGCCCTTTGGGTGGTATCGCATCGCGCTCACCCTGGTCTTGGCCGCCCTGGTGCTGGGCGGATTCGTGCAGATCGGTGACTCCGGCCCCACCCGCAAGGATGCGACTCAGACGACCGTGGAAAAAGTGAAAGTGTGGGACAAACCCGAGACAAACCCGACGCCTGCCCCACCGGCAGCCGACACGGGCAACCCGCCCGTGCCACAGTCAGGCAGCGGAGGCCCAAAGTGAAAACATCCTTCCCCAAGAACAAAATCCGCGCCCTCCTGCTCGAGGGTGTACACGAACAGGCAGCCACCCTGCTGCGTGACGAGGGCTTTCAGGTCGAACTCCTCCCCGGTTCGCCCGACCCCGCCAAGCTCCTCAAACTCGTTGCCGAGGCCCATTTGCTCGGCATTCGCAGCAAGACCGAAGTGACACCAGAGGTGCTCGCCGCCGCCCCGCGCCTGCTCGCCGTCGGCTGCTTCTGCATCGGCACCAACCAGGTCGCCCTGGAACACGCCGCCTCGCTCGGCGTCCCCGTCTTCAACTCGCCCTTCTCCAACACCCGCAGCGTCGCCGAGCTCACCCTCGCCGAAATCGTCGCCCTCTACCGCCGCCTCACCGAAAAATCCCGCCTCATGCACGCCGGCGTGTGGGACAAGTCCGCCGAAGGAGCCCACGAAGTTCGCGGGCGCACCCTCGGCATCGTGGGCTACGGGCACATCGGCAGCCAGGTCTCCGTCCTCGCCGAAGCCTTCGGAATGCGGGTGGTCTACTTCGATATCGTGCCCAAAATGCCCTTGGGCAACGCCCGCCAGCTCAAGTCGCTCGCCGAGCTCCTGCGCGAGGCCGATGTCGTCACGCTGCACGTCCCCGCCACCGCCGAGACCAAGAACATGATCGGAGCCGCCCAGATCAAGAAAATGAAGCCCGGCGCCATGCTCATCAACAACGCCCGGGGCGGGGTCGTCAACATCCCCGCCCTCGCCGACGCCATCAAATCCAAACACCTCGCCGGCGCCGCCCTCGATGTCTTCCCCGTCGAGCCCAACGCCAAGGGCGAAGCCTTCGAAAGCGCCGTGCGAGGACTCGAAAACGTCATCCTCACCCCCCACGTCGGCGGCAGCACCGAAGAAGCCCAGGCTTCAATCGCCGAAGACGTCTGCCAGAAGTTCCTCAAGTTCGTCAACGTCGGCTCCACCACCGGCGCGGTCAACGTGCCAGAGGTAGAACTGCCCGCCCAGATGGCCGCCGAAGGCGAAACCCGCAAGGCCGATCGCAAACACCGCATCCTGCACTTCCACCGCAACGTGCCGGGCGTGCTGAGCAAAATGCACGGGCTCATCGCCGACCTGGGTGCCAACATCTCCGCCGAATATCTGCGCACCAACGCGGAGATCGGCTACGTCGTGCTCGACGTAGACCCCACCGATGGCGAGAAGGTGCTGGAACGGGTCAAGACCATCCCCGAAACCATTCGCGTGCGGCGGTTGTGGTGAGAGCGTGATCGCGCTCGGGTGGCACGGCGATCCCCGCCGCGTCCCTTCACCATTTCAAGGCCGCGACACAAGGGCATTCACGCCCCACGCATCGCCCGAATGATCGCATCCGCACGCTGCTGTTCGTGGTAGTCATGCACCACAAACAGCGCGTAAATGATCCCCGGCACCCAGAGGAGGATCGTCAGCGGGATGCTGAGCAGGGCCTGAATGGGCCGCCCGCACAACAGCACCGCCACCGGCGGCAACAGGATTGCAAGCAGGTATCTCATGGCAACCCTTTATTCGGGAAGCCAGTCGTGCGGTTTCGATGGCTTCTACGAGCCCGAAGCGCCAGCGATGGTCTCCTTCGCCTGCGTTCACCACATTGACCCTCGCTCGCGCTTCTTCCCCCGCCAAGCCCTACGGCTCCACCACCACCCGCAGCGACTCCGCATCCTTCGCCAAGGTCAGCGCCCGCAGCCCTTCCGCCAGCTTCACCCGGCGGCTCACCAGCACCGACACATCCACGCCGCGGCTCGCAAGCTTCTCAAGCCCTTCGCGAGGCGAGCCGCTCGACGCGCCCAGAATCTCGATCTCCTGCGTCGCGATCGCCGCCAAGTCGATTGATCGGGCGTGCTGGCTCAACGCCTCCATCGGCACCGGACCAGCCCCGCCACACAAGATGATCTTCCCGCGCGGGCGACACAAATGGGTCGCAAACTCCAGCATGCTCGCTTCGCCGCTGGTTTCAAAGACCACGTCCTGGTCGTGCCGCCGCCCAACTTCCGAGATGTGCCGGTGCCGAATCCCCCAGCGCTCGCACAGCGAAAACTTGGCGGTGTGCTGGCCCAGCACCCGGGTCGAGGCATTCAGCTTGGCCATAAGTTGAGCAGCGACGAGCGCGTACGCCCCGTCCCCCAGAATCGAAACGAACGTCTTGCCCTCCAGTCGCGTCAGGCGAGAGGCATGCACGCACGCCCCCACCAGCCCCGCGAAGGACGCGATGTCATCGTCCATGCCTTTGGGAACCTCGACCAGGTTGGCTACCGGAAGGGTGAAGCTGTCAGCCAAGCAGCCGTCGTGCTTCCACAGTCCCAACACGCGCCGTTGCTGGCAGTGCGGGGCCAAGCCGCGCCGGCACAAGTCGCACGACCCGCACGAGATGATCGGCGAACCCACCACCCGCTTGCCCACCCACGCCTCAGCCCCAGGCCCAGAGACCGGATGAACGCTTTCGACCACGCCCACAAAGTCAGAGCCCAAGGTCCCCTCAAAGGCGCTCTGCCCCGCCACCGCCGCCAGATCCGCGTCAGTGATCGATACGCGCACCGGGCGGATCAACGCCTCCCCGGGGGCTGGCGTTGGCACCTTCGCCGCCGCCTCCAGCACGGGCTTGCGCGGCGTCCCCATCAGGCGAAGGGCTCGGGCAGGGACGGCGGCCGCCCCGGGGCGTGAAGGCATCAGTCGCGTCACGGGCATGCACTCATATCGGCAACCGCACCCCTGTTGGGCCATCGACGCGCTGGCCAACCCCGCCCAAAACGCAAGCCCGCGACGCGTGCAAGGCCTGGGCGAGTCCGAGAAACATCGACACGATTACTTAGCGCGACCGGGATCATTGCCCCGGCCCGGCTCCGCCGCGATGTCACTCGGGTTCACGCCCACCGGCATCGCCGCCTGCTCGTTCGGCGGGGGCGAGACGAACGGAAAATACTCCCACCAGTTGCGATCGCGATAAAAGACCGGGTAGATGTACGCCGCCCGCGCATCAAACAGCGACGGGCTCGCCTTGTACCACGTCTGCCACGCGCTCTGATCCAGCCCAAAGTCCTGCCCCGTCAGCGTCCGCAGCGACGTTTGCACCGACGCGTTCACCGCGAGCTGCTCATCGCCCAACGCCGCGATGAGCGCCTCCACCACCCGCGGCTGCGCAAACTGCCCCAACGCGCTCGCCGCCTCCACCCGCACCTGCGCCTCGTCCTCAGTCTTGTTGCTCAATCGCTCCAGCAAGGGGACCACCGCCTCGGGGCTATGAATGCGCTGCAGCGCCCGCGCCGCCTCCGCCCGCACCGTCGGGTCTTCGTCCTTCAGCCGCTCAATCAGCAGCGGGGTGTCGCTCTGGGCCCCGTGCAACCCCAATGCCCGGATCGACGCCGCCCGCACCCCGGGATCCTGGTCGCTCGCGTTGTCGCGGAACAGCGACACATACACCGGCTCGCTCGCAAACGTCGCCGTCGACAGCAACTGCGTGCCGCGATATCGCTCGTCCGGGTCGTAGCGATTCGTCGCCATTTCCACGGCCTCGGCGGGCGAAGGCGGGGCAAAAATCTCAAAGACGCCCCGGGCCCCAGGGCGCAGCCCGTCCGCGCACCCGGTGAGGGCGAGCCCGCCAATAGACAGCACGAGAATCCGGCGAAGACCAGTCATGGGACGGATGGTAGCCGAAAGTGCTTCGCACAAGGAACAGTGATCGCCCACGCGCCGGGCCCGCAAGTCGTGCCGCCCCGTGCCACCCCGGATTCCCAGGGTGGAGCCGCGATTTCCCCCAAACTACGCCAAGCCCAAAAACGCACCGAGGAAGGCAAAGCACCTTCCTCGGTCGCTTCATCAGATGGACGATGCCAGGGTGGCTTAGCCCAAGCCGCCCTTGAACTTCTGGTTCTTCTTGGCCTGTTCGCGCAACCGGCGCAACGCGGGGGTTTCCTTCAGAATCTCCTCGGCGGTCCGCCCACCGAAGTCCTCGCGACGCCCACGACCGCCGGGCC
>JAKFUN010000262.1 GCA_021732675.1 Phycisphaerales bacterium | reverse complement strand
AGACCCGCAACAAGATCCAGTTTACCGGGGGCACGCGCTTTAGCCTGACCCACCCGACCCAGCCCAACAACTCGGCGCTCAACCCCGAGGCGGCGGACGTGGCCCAGATCAAGAAGTCGTCAATGATGTTGCCGGGGTACTCGGTGGACCTGGGCACGTTCAACAGCTCCACCGACCAGAACATTCAGTTGCAGGGGGCGGTGATCGCGGGCAACCTCGACGCCCGCGGCAACGTCTCGGTAGACGGGTCGCTGCTGCTGACGTTTAACCCCGCGTACGGGAGCGCCCCGCTTCAGGATGTGTCGGGCGCTCCGGTGGGGAACCCTGCCGGCTTTAATGCGACGCTTGGGTACTTCGGCAGCGCCGACGGGGACTCGGAATCGATCGACCCCAGCACGCTGGCGGTGGTGAACGGTCAGCGCATCGCCGGGTGGGACACCGACGGGGACGGGCTGGCGGATGTTCCGGGCAACCAGGCTCAGCCGGCGGGCTCGACGGCGATCGCGTTCAACGGCTACGGGCGGGTCAACATCACCTACCGCCCCGATGCGACGCTGCCGGACGGGATTTTGTTGCCCATGCGTGTGAACCCGCTCGCCAGCACCTATAGGGAGGGCCGCCCATGAGTAGCTTTCACGCCACCCGGCGCGGGTTCAGCATCATCGAGATGCTGATCGCGCTGACGATCACCGCGACGCTGTTGACTGCTTCGCTGGCCGCGTTGGACGCGTCGTTCAAGGGGTACAAGGTCACGACAGAAGGGGCGAGCACGAATGTCGTGACGCGGATGGTGATGCAGCGGATGATGTCGATGATCCGCAACGGGACGACGTTTGGGCCCTACCCGACGGACGTGCTGGATCGGGCGTCGAATCCGTTGACATCGACGTTTGTGGAGTTTGAAACGTCGAACAACGGAGCGGGGGACCGGCGGGTGACGCGGATCGAGCGGCGGACTGCCGCGAGTGCCGCGAGCGGGCCTTATGAGCTGTGGTATGTGCAGACCGACTTTGCCGGCGGGGCGCAGACCTCGCAGGTTGAACGCCCGCTGGTGACCGGGGTGATCGAGGTGACGTTTACGCTGGAGTATGACGTGGGGC
Source organism: Phycisphaerales bacterium (assembly GCA_021732675.1). Classification (GTDB taxonomy): domain Bacteria; phylum Planctomycetota; class Phycisphaerae; order Phycisphaerales; family UBA1924; genus RI-211. Next base: position 4,217 of record JAKFUN010000262.1, on the reverse strand, counting down.
CGCGGCTTCGGCGCGCGACGGTGGATTTGAATGTGAAGCCCAACGATTATCAAGCCGCGAAGTTTGGGGCGGATCTTGAAACGCCGACGATCCGGCTGGTGTCTTCGGTGACGCCGCGGCGGCTGGACTAGTGGCGGGTGGACTAGTGGCGGGTGGAGGCCGCGGGCGTTGATGTGGGCGACCGTCGGGTGTGATTCGGTTCGTCGACGCGCCATGGCTCGCGTGCGATCAGCCCCCTGCCCTGAAGGCTTCGAGTGCAAAGGAAAGGTGAGTGGAGAGTTCTGGGGCGAGCAGCCCGGCCTGGGCTCCGGAGGCCTTAGCCCAGGCTTCGCCGGCCCGCGCGTGCGCCTCGACTGCAAAGCGGGCGGTGTCGAAGAGGCTCATTCCGGCTCGGGTGTGCTGCGCGAGCAAGCCGGCGATCACGCCGGAAAGCACGTCGCCTGTGCCAGCGGTGGCCAGGCACGCATGCCCTCGGGCGCAGACCCAGGTGCGAAGCCCATCGCTGACCACGGTGCCGGCGCCCTTGAGGACCACGACGCATCCGAGGCGCTGGGCGAGGGCAGCCGCGGCCTGGGGGCGCTGGTCTTCTTCTATAGCCGAGTGCGAGATCCGCAGCACCTTGGCGATGCGTGCGAACTCGCCCGGGTGAGGGGTGAGGATTGCCGCGGCTCGAAAATCACGCCACAACTCGGGAATATCGGCAAGATTGGTGATTGCATCGGCGTCCACCACCATCGGCACTGAGTCTTGCTGGACGGCGCGGAGCGACATCGCCCGTTCTACCTCGCCTACGCCCATGCCCGGGCCGATCACGAGTGCGTCGGCCCCGGCAATCTGCGTGTCGAGCACGCTGATGGCGTTAGCCATGTCCAGCCCGCCGGCTTCGTCGGCCTCGATCGACACGCCAGTTGCCGAGGGGCACATCGCCAGCGACTGCGCCAGGGCCTGGCGGCTGGCGAGGATTTTTGCCAGTCCCGCGCCGCTGCGCAGCGCGCCGAGGGCGACCAGGGCAGGGGCGCCGACCATCACCCGCCCATGCCCGACGCTGCCGCCGACGATGGCGACGGTGCCGAAGGTGCCCTTGTGGCCGGCCTTGGCCCGGGCGGGCAACAGGCGATCTCCATCTTCCCAGGGTGCTCCGCTTTGGATCATGGCGTGGCTACTCCACCTTCTCGACCGTGACAGACAAGCGGCCCAGCAGGCCGGCGATGCTGCTCATTCCGGCGACGGGGTCCCCATCTTCGAGGGCGGAGTAACCCAGGGCGATGTGGGTGGCGTCGAAGGGGCGCAAATCCGGGAAGGTGGCGTCGAGATCGACCCAGCGTTTGCTTCCGCCGACATCGACGAGGGCCTGGGCCCACATGTGATACCCGAAGATGTTGTTCCCGCCGGCGAAGGCGTCGGCGTAGATGAGTCCGGAGGCGACGCGAGAGGGGATGCCCGCGGCCCGGAGCATCCCGGCCAGCAGTACGCCGTGCTCGGTGCAGTCTCCTTCGGCGTTGCGGGCCACTTCACTGGCGGACGCGAAACCCACGTCGAGGTCTTTGGTTTTGATGTGGGCGTGAACAAAGCGGCGGAGGGCCTCGGCCCTGGCCGCGCCGCTCTGGCCGGTGTTGGTCAGGGCTTTCCTGGTGAGCTCTTGCACCTTGGCGTCGTCGCTATTGCATAGGGTGGTGGCCTTGAGATACTTGGCTTCGTCGGGTTCGTCGGCTTTGGTGCCTAGGCCGGTGCTGACGGTGACGCGGGCGCTCTGGGCGTCCAGCTTTTCGACTCGCTGGGCGCCGGTTTGCGGAATCGTGGGCAGCTCCCCGTCGCTCATCTTGAGGACGTAGACGCCGCGGTTGGAGGTTCGCGCGTTGGGGATGGGGCGGCTGGGCTTGACGAAGGTCGAGACCATCACTTCCGGGGCGGCCTGGGTTGACAGGGCCTTGGCCTCTGCTTCGGTCGCGACACTCAGCAACACGGGCAGGCCAGCGAGGGTGGTTTCGCTGCGGACGAGTTCGCCTTGATCGTCGGTGTACTCGATGGATTCCACACCCGGGAGGAGGCTCACCACCACGGTGCTCTTGGTGACGTCGAGCTCGCGTTCACCGACCTTGAGCTTGGCGGGCTCGATTTTGGTGCGAGTGGCGGTGGCGATGGCCAGGCCGTTGGAGGGATCGATGGTGCGGACGACGACTTCTTTGGCGCCGGACTTGACGCGCTGCAGGACGAACTTCTCGGCAGCGGCAGGCGGGAGCCATGTGCCGGCGGGCATCGGCTCTTTGGTGGTCTTGACGCTGTCGCCCTGCTTGCTGGTGAGGGTTACGCCCTCGGGGCTGAACTGGTACTGGTTATCGATGGCGATGGCACCGAACTTCTGGACGCTGCGCATGGAGAGGGGCTTGCCGTCGGGGGACTCGACGAACTCGGTCTGCATGGATATGGCGACGTTGGCGGCGCCGCGTTTGAGCCGGAACTCCATGGTGCTTTTGCTGACGACTTGTTCGCCTTGCGTGGTGACGGTCGAGTGCATCCAGCCGACCTTGCCGCCAAACATCTCGAGGATGTACCAGCGATCGCGGGGTTCGTCACCCGCGTGGCCCATGCCGAGCAGGCCTACCAGCGTCACGACTGCCAAGACCGCTGCGCCGAGCTTGTGCCCGATCGCCACGCTCGTTCTCGTTACCTTCATCTCGAACCTCCGTGAGTGGTGTTGTTCGAGCGCAAGCCCAATCCGGACTTGTGCTACATTGGCGTCCTGGTTCCGTTTAATCCAAAGCGGTCTCGACTATTCGGAGCTTGTTGTGCCCAAAGCGTCTGCCCCCGCCATCAAGCCTAGCGGCTCCGTATCCACCCCGTTGAAGCTCCTCTTTCTTGCTGGCGTCGCTGGCGTTTCGGTTGTGGCCGGGCTTGTCTCGGGGTCGCTGGCGGCCGGGCTCATGTTTCTTGTCATCGGTCTTTTTGCCTATCGGGGCCTGAGCCAGGGCCTCTCGGGGGGCATCGCGACCGTCCTGGCCCTGATTCTCGCGTCGTTGCTGGGCCCGTCGCTGGGCGGGCTCATTGCGCCGATTCTTGAAAGCTCATTTCAGGTTACTGGCCTGGTGGGACGAGGCTTGGCACTGGGGATCGGGGGAATGATCGTCTTCGCGGCGGCTGCGGCGATCTTGCGGGTGGTGATCCGCCGGGCTCTCAAGGACCGAAAGATCCTCCAGCGGGCCGACGCCGCGATCGGCGCGGTCATTGGTGGGCTGGTTGGCACGCTGGTGGCGTTTGTGGGCGCGTGGATCGTGCTCTCGCTCGCCCCGCCACAGGCCACAACGGTGGTGGCGGCACCGGTGGCGCAGCCAAACGCTGACCCAGACGCGGAAGAGGAAGCCGAACCCCCGGCTCGAAATCGGGCCCTGGAGGTGCTCCAGTCGGTGGCGGCGGACCTGCGGGGGTCGAGCATTGGAGCCGCGGCTCAAGCGACGCTGCCGGGGGATCAGGCCCGGATTTTCACGCTGATGAGCGACTTTGCCTTCGTGGCCCGCGACCCGATTGCCCGCCAGCACCTGGTGGAGAGTGAGGTTGTGAAGCAGATCTGGGCTCTTCCGGCCGCCGCGCAAGCTGCCGAGAAGGCCAAGGCCGACCCGCAGCTTCGGCACATCATTGAAGCGGGGGCGATTACGCCCGAGGACATCCGGATCATCGCGCAAAGCAAGACGATCACCGACATCATCGATTCGACGGACTTTATGGGCCAGGTGACGCCCTTGCTCCCGCAGCTTGAGGAAGAGATTCGCAAGGCCAAGGAAGCGGTGGGGGCTAACTCCCCAGGCTAAGGGCGGGGGCGTGGAAATGTCGAGCGGGAGGCGCATGGCGGGAGGGCGGCGCGACTCCCGGCTTTTTCCTACGCTTTGGCGTGATCGACACCCATTGCCACCTGACGTTTCCCGACTTTCATGAACCCAAGTTCCTCGGAGGGGTGGCGCGGGTGCTTGCGGACGCGAAGGCCAAGGGTGTCGGCGGCTGCATCACGATCAGTACCACGAGCCAGGACTGCGTGGAGGCGCTCAGGCTTGCCCGGGCTTACCCCAATGTGTGGTGTAGCGCCGGGGTACACCCGTTGTATAGCGAAGAGGGGCCACACGATTGGGGAACGATGGCGCTGGTGGCCGCCGACCCGCGGTGCGTCGCCTGGGGGGAGCTTGGGCTGGACAACCACTACACGGAGCCAGCCCGCGCGATCCAGCATC
>JAKFUN010000241.1 GCA_021732675.1 Phycisphaerales bacterium | reverse complement strand
GGCGGAGGAAGATCGAATCAAGACCATTCCTGAGGCGCTGCCGACGCCCTTTGGCGCGTACGGCGTCGAGACCTACCCAGCGCAGGGCACGTATCTCATCAGCAACGCCACGGTGTGGACCAGCGGTGCTGCGGGCAACCTGACAAAGGCGAGCGTGCTGGTGCGCAACGGCACGATCGCGTGGGTGGGGGCGGGCGTGCCTCCTGCGGTGCCCGCGGGGGCGATCACGATCGATGCGGGGGGGAAGCACGTCACGCCTTCAATCATCGATTGCCACAGCCACACCGGGATCAGCCGGGGGGTGAACGAGGGGGGCCAGGCGATTACCTCCGAGGTTCGCATTGCGGATGTCACCAACCCCGACGCGATGGCGTGGTATTGGGAACTGGCCGGGGGAGTGAGCTGCGTGAACAGCCTGCACGGCTCGGCGAACGCCATCGGGGGGCAGAGCCAGACCAACAAGCTCCGGTGGGGCGTGGAGCACCCCGATGACATGCACCTGGAAGGGGCCAAGGCGAGCATCAAGTTTGCGCTTGGCGAGAACCCGCGGCAGGTCAACGGGGGCGGCAGCGACCGTTATCCGCAGACGCGCATGGGGGTTGAGACGCTGATCCGCGATCGGTTCACGGCGGCTCGCGAGTATGGCGCGGCCCGCAAGGGGAAGAACCCGCCGCGGCGCGACCTGGAACTTGACGCCTTGGCCGAGGTTCTTGACGGCTCGCGCATCATTCACTGCCACAGCTACAGGCAGGATGAGATTGTCATGCTGTGCGAAGTGGCTAAAGACTTCCACTTCAAGATCGGCACCTTCCAGCACATCCTGGAGGGGTACAAGGTTGCGGACTATGTTCGCGACTACAGCGGGGGCGCGTCGGCCTTCTCTGACTGGTGGGCGTACAAGGTTGAAGTGCAGGATGCGATACCGCAGGGCCCGCCCCTCATGCACGACGTCGGTGTCGTCGTGACCTACAACAGTGACAGCGACGAACTGGCCCGGCGCATGAACGTCGAAGCTGCCAAGGCTGTCAAGTACGGCAACCTTCCCGAGGCAGAGGCTCTGAAGTTCGTCACCCTCAATGCTGCGAAGCAGATGCAGATCGACTCCCGGACGGGCTCGCTGGAGGTCGGCAAGGACGCTGACATCGCCATCTGGAACGGCTCGCCCCTGAGCACGCTGAGCAAGTGCGAGCTGACCATGGTGGATGGGCGCGTCATGTGGTCGCTGGAGACGGACGCCAAGCTGCGAGAGCGGAACAAAGCGGATCGGGAGCGGATTGTGCAGAAGCTGCTGGCCGACGACGCTGCCAGGAAGCCGGAGGGGGCGGGCCCGGCTGGCCCGGCGCGTCGCCGCCGCCCTACGGAGGAAGGACTTACTGACGATGATCTGCGCACGCTGGAACGCGCGTATCAGGATCTGCAACGCAGCGGGAAGACCCTGAACCAGCCGGGCGTCTGCGGCTGCGGCTTGATTCATGAGCAATAGTTCTTCTCAACCTTGTGTCACGGGCCTCTGGCCCTGTGCCTTTCTGCCCTTCAAGTCCCTTTCGCCTTGAATGACGCCACAAAAGTTCTGAGCATCGATAGGGCATAGGCCAGAGGCCTGTGCCACAAGATGAGGTAGAAAGCAAAGACCATGCGAATCGCACTTACCGCCCTTCTCGCGGCCACCCTCAGCATGACGGCGCCTGCTCAGGACCTTACTCCGAAGGCGCCGGCGCAGTCGCGACCGATCGCGATTGTTCACGCCACCATCCACCCCGTCTCTGGGCCAGAGATTCCCGACGGCGTGATCTGGTTCGACAAGGGGCTGATCGCCCACGTTGGGCCGGCCTCGGACTGGGCCGATCTGAAGACGCGAGCCCGGTTTGCCGAGGCGCCGACGGAGATCGACGCCACTGGCAAGCACATTTATCCCGGGCTCATCGGACCCTACACGCAGCAGGGACTGCTGGAAATCCAGTCGGTCCGCGCCACCATCGACACCGTTGAGACGGGAAGCGTTTCCCCCGAAGTCCGGGCCACCGTCGCGGTCAATCCGGATTCGACCGTCCTGCCCGTGACTCGCGCCAACGGCGTGCTGCTGGCCGGCGTCTTCCCCGATGGCGGCATCATTCCGGGCCGTGCGGGCGTCATCCGGCTTGACGGCTGGACTCGCCCTGACCTTACGGTTCGCGAGGAGAGCGGCGTGGTGCTTCGCTGGCCCAACATGCGGCCGGTGAACGCATGGTGGAATACGCGCTCCGAAGACGAGCAACTCAAAGAGATCAAGGCCAATCTGGACGCCATTACCAAGGTCTTCGATACGGCGCAGGCATATGCCAAGGCCAAAGCCGCGGACCCGGCGGCGCCCACCGACCTCCGCTGGGAGGCCATGAGGAGCCTCTTCCCCACGGGCGAGAAGGACGCCCCGCGTCCGAGCGGGACGCTCTTTGTCCAGGCCGACGACATCGACCAGATCAACGCCGCCATTCCGTTCTGCGCGGAACGGGGGGTGCGATGTGTCCTCCTGGGAGGGCGCGACGCGGCACTGTGCGCCCCGCTGCTGAAGCAGCATGGGGTCAGCGTCATTGTGTATGGGACGTTCGTCATGCCGCGGCGTGATGACGCTCCCTATGACGACGGCTACACCCTTCCCAAGCGTCTGTTTGACGCGGGCATCCCCTTCGCGATTGGTGGCGGGGACGAAACGGCTCACGAACGCAACTTGCCCTACGCCGCCGCGATGGCCGTGGCCCACGGCCTGCCGCAGGAGGCGGCGATTCGGGGCATCACGCTCTCACCCGCGGAGATTTTGGGCGTGGCGGACCAGTACGGCTCGCTGGAGCAAGGCAAGAGCGCCACGCTGATCATCACCACCGGCAACCCGCTGGAGGTGGAGACCCACGTCACTCATGCGTTCATCGACGGGCGCCAGATCGACCTCTCGAACAAGCAAACCGAGTTGGCCAAGAAATATCGCGAGCGGTACCGGCAGACCGGGGACCTGAAGAACGAGAAGAAGTAGGCGAGGGGTCGGACCGGTCGTGAAGCCGCGATGATGTGCCACGACGAGGCACCTCGTACGGTCGCGCGCGGGGGATCGATACCTGGGTCATCACGATCATCAAGGGCGGCGGGGCCTGCGGGCTGCTCGAGACGCGCGGGACCCAGACCGGGCCCGGAGGATCTCGGGATTCGCGTTGCTCTTCCAGGGCGTGAAGCGCCAGTTGCCTAGCGGAAGATCGAGGTAATCCCGCCGGAGATGGCGTAATCGATATCGTTGAGCACCTTGGCGAGCACCAGGCTCTGCAAGATGATTGCCACGAAGCTGGTGACGAAGGAGTCGGTGGTTGCTTCGCCCACGCCCTCGGCGCCCGGCTTGCAGGAAAAGCCCTTCCAGCAGGCGATCAGGCCGATCGACCCGCCGAAGAAGACCGATTTGATCAGCCCGCTGAAGATGTCGTACATCCCGACAAACTGCTCGCTGTAGCGCCAGTAGAGGGTCTGGTCGGCGTGATAGAACTGCGTGGTGATGAGGAAGCCGCCGATGATCCCGCAGAGGTTGGAGGTGATGGTGAGGGCCGGGGTGACGATGAGGCAGGCGAGGAAGCGCGGCACGACGAGGACCCTGACCGGGTCGCTGCCCATGGCCCGCATGGCGTCGAGCTGCTCGGTCACGCGCATGGTGCCCAGTTCGGCGGTGAGCGAGCAGCCGACTCGGCCGGCGATCATGACGGCGGCAAGGACGGGGCCGATCTGCTTGACGACGGAGATGTTGATCACCCCGCCAAGGCGGGCTTCCTGGCCGATGGCTTGGAACTGGCGGTAGCCTTCGAAGGCGAGGATCATCCCGATGAACCCGCCGGTGATGGCGACGACGGGGATCGAGGCGGTTCCGCCCTTGTAGAGATGTCGCAGGAGGCGTTCGCGTCGAAACCAGGCTCGCGCGTCGAAGACTCCGCGAAAGCAGGAGCCAGCGAAGCGGGTGAATCTTCCAAACCCGGCGATGCGGTCGATCATCACCCGCCCCAGCAACGCGAGATACATCAATGGCGTCAGCAGCCATGAAGCAATCGCGGGCACAGGTTGAGCGGGTTCCTGGCTCATGCGAGCGATGGTAGCGCGCCGTGCCAAGACCATCGCACCACGGTTCTGGCGGCCGCCCCGGATGCGTGTGCTACCGGTTCAGATGTTGTTTGGGACAACCACACTGGCCTCATGGGGTCGCCTGGCTCATTCCGGGCGTGCTGGGGTGGCTGCCGCGAAGATATGCAGGCGGTGCCCTTTGGCCACGAGCCCCAGGCGGCGGCAGATTTCGTCCCCGAGCCTGGCGAGTTCGGGTATATCCACCCGCAGGGCTTCGCCCGTGTCGGTCCGGATCACCAACGCCTGGGCCTGGCGCCCAAAGACGGTCTGATAGTGGGCCTGCTCGTCGTCAAAGGGCACCCGCTGGACGATTCCGGCTTGGACCAGCAGCTTGATCGTCCGGTACACGGTGGCCTTGCTGACGCGAAAGCCCGAGCCCTTAAGCAGTTCGATGATCTGCTCGGCCTCGAAAAGTTCTTCGAACCGGAGCACCGCGTCGAGGACCTGGGCGCGCTCGGGGGTGTATTTCAGGCCTTCGGCCTTGAGTGTTCGCCGAAAGACCGCGCACAGGGGCTCGATGATCTCCAGCGTCTCTTCCACTTCTTTGTGCGCCTGGGTCGCCATGAAACTATCCTACGCCCAACGTGTCTGAACCCCATCCAACCGCCCGCCCTTCCTCGCACAGCGCCCGGCGTGCCAACGTGCTGCTGACTGGTGCCCTGCTGGCGCTGACGACATTGGCCGCGTGCTGGTATGGGGGGTCGCACTCGCCGGTGATCGCGTTCGCGCTGATTCTCGAGCGATGCGTCTATGGGAGCGGCCCGGCGGTGCTGTATCTGTTGGGGGCGATCGGACTGGGGCGGCTTTTTCGCCCGCTGTTTTCCGGCTCGCGCTCGGCGTTGGCGCTTCAAGCCGCCAGCGGGCTGGCGCTGCTCCTGTGGCTGAGTCATCTGCTGGCCTGGCGCGGGCTGCTGAGTGGCGACACGGGCCGATGGATCGCGTTGGCCCTTCCGGGCGCGGGCGTATTGCTGGGAGCTCATCAGTTCTACCTCTACATTCGAGGAGGGGGGTGGGAGCCTTCGCTTCCCCCGCTCGCTCCGCTGCTGGCGCTGCCCGCGGGGATCATGCTGGCGGCCGCCCTGTTTGCTCCGGGCTGGCTTTGGCAGTCCGAGTTTGGGGGCTATGACGCGTTGAGCTATCACCTGCAGCTACCCAAAGAGTGGCTGGCATTGGGGCGGCTGGTGCCGCTGAAGCACAATGTGTACTCGTATCTGCCCAGCGGGGTGGAAGCCGTGTTCATGCACATCGCGTCGATGCCGTTTCCGGGATCCGCACCCGGCAACCTGGTGACGGACGAGGGATATCGCGTCTACGGGTGCCAGATTTTGGTGGGGTTGGTGGCCCTGCTGAGCGCGTGGCAGTGTGCGGGTGCGGCGCAGGCGATCGCAGATCGGGCGGGGGTTCAGGCT
>JAKFUN010000223.1 GCA_021732675.1 Phycisphaerales bacterium | reverse complement strand
GAGCTATTGGCTCCGATAAATCGGGGGTTGGGAGTGACTGCGCGGGGGCGAGTTAGGTTTCTCTGGCGGCCTGGCTGCTTCTGAGTAGACTGAGCGCGTTGGCCCAGCCGGCCGACCCAGGAGGATTGAGACCCATGCGTACTGCTTTGGCAATCGGCGCGATCGTGGCGGCCTCTTCTGTCGCGCTGGCGGACGTGACGTTGTCGGATGGCGTTTTCAGCACCACCGGCTCGAACGCGTGGGCGCTGGAGTCGGTCGGGGTGGGGAGCGCCAGTGCTTCGCAGTCGGCCTCGGGCAATCCTGGCTCAGCGCGGCAGGTGAACCTGACGACGGGGAGCAACGGCGGGGACACGATCTGGGGGTTCAGCCGCTTTGGGGCGACCACCGCGACCCGCTACGAACCGGCATCACAGGGCGCGATTGTGTCGCTTACATGGTCGATCGACGCCCGGCTCACGCAAGGTGGCGGCGACGGGCAGGCGCTGTGGCTGGCTTTGAAGCAGGGACAATTGATCTTCGTGGCTGACGGGCATGTCACGGGCAGCTCGGGGGCGTGGAACACCTTCGGCGGGGCCAGCATCGTGGCGAGTGCGTTCAGCCGCCTGGATGGTCAGGCCGGCGTCCCCGATTTTTCGACCAGCGGGGCTCCGATCCGGTTTGGGTTCGTCAACGGCAACACCACCACGGGCGGGACGTACTCGACCGCTGCGTTGTACGACAACTACACGCTGCGGGTGGTGCAGGAAGTACCGGCGCCCGGGGCGTGCGTGATGCTGGGCTTGCTGCTGTGGCCCAGCCGACGCCGTCGCTAAGAACCACTTGCAGAGTGTCCCGATCTCGCGGCACAGGCTTCCAGCCCGTGTCTTCCGTTTATTCTTCCCATTCTGGGCGGGGCTCTGATTGATCTCACGCGCCAGCACGAAGACTTCCCTTGATTGGGGCATCCGGCGGCGCACACGGCACAGAAGGACGAACACAACCCTATCAGGGGTGGTTGTGACGTCACCAGAAAGCGAACTTCGGCATCGAACAGAGATCGGTGGCGCGAGCGTATGACTCACGCCATCAAGGCCCGGCGAAACAACTCGTTGGGCAGCAAGCCGCCGGGTGCGGCCAGCTGCGCCATCGCGTGCGGGCGACTCAGGAGGTGTTCATGATCGGGCGCTTTGTTCTTCTTGCAGTATTGTTTTTCCTCGCGGCGGGGCTGGCGGCGGCGGCCGTTCTCTCAGCCCAAAATCGCGGCTCGCACATTCTTTCGCTCACCTCCGGCGGACCGGAGGACTCCAAGGACGCCACTGACGCCATGAAGACCGCATCTGATTACTCCAAGTCGGGTTACAACATCAAGCATCTCAGCAAGCTCGAGATCGAGAAACTGGCCCTCAAACTCAGCAAGGAAGACGCGGACGTCATCCTCGCACGCGGGACCGAGCGTGCCTTCTGTGGGAACCTGCTCGACAACCACAAGGACGGCACATATGTCTGCAAGCTCTGCGGGCTGCCCCTCTTTGCTTCGGACTCCAAGTTCAACTCCGGGACCGGCTGGCCCAGCTTCTTCCAGCCCTTTGACAAGGCCCACGTCGCGGAAATCGTGGACAAGTCCTACGGGATGGTGCGCACCGAGATCGAGTGCGCCCGTTGCGGGGGACACTTGGGGCACGTCTTTGACGATGGCCCCAAGCCAACCGGCCTGCGCTTCTGTCTCAACTCGGCATCGCTGAACTTTATTGAGAAGGGCCAGGAGGTGCCGGTGGAGAGCCGCCCGGTGGCGATCCAGACGGCGTACTTCGCGGGCGGGTGCTTCTGGGGCGTTGAAGACCGCTTCCAGCAGGTGCCGGGGGTGATCGACGCGGTCAGCGGCTACATGGGCGGCAACCTCAAGAACCCCACTTACAAGCTGGTGTGCACCGAAGAAACCGGGCACGCCGAGACCGTGAAGGTCACGTTCGACCCTGCCAAGGTCTCGTATCGCGAGCTGCTGACCTGGTTCTTCAAGCTCCATGACCCTTCCCAGCTCAACCGTCAGGGCCCGGACTATGGCACGCAGTATCGCAGCGCCATCTTCACCAGCACCTCCGAGCAGCTTGTGGAAGCCAAGAAGTTCATCGAGGAGCAGGGCTCGGCTGATCGTTTCAAGGGCCGTAAGATCGTGACGCAGGTGGTGGCGACCGAGCAGTCGGGCCCGTTCTACGCGGCTGAGGAGTATCACCAGGACTATCACCTCAAGCATGGCGGCTCGTGTGCTTTGCCTGAGAAGTAGGTCTGACCAAGACAACCGAATAGCCCCACCACAACCCCTCTCGCCTGAGAGGGGTTTTTCGTTGCTGAGTGGAGAGGCGCAGGCCGCGGCTTGTGCGCAGGGGTAGTCTCCAGTAGGCTTGGGGCGAGTGGCACCGTCGTGGGTGCAGTTCTGCGCGTCCAAGGCCTCCCTAGCGAGAGATGTTCCATGAGCAATGCACCGCAACGTCCCAAGACTCCCGCCCCGTTGACCAAGCCTGCGGGCGCCAAGCCGGCGTCGTCGGCCTCTTCCGCCGCGTCGGCCAGCAAGCCCACGCTCAAGCCGCAGCCAGCACCGCAGCGCTTGCCCACGCCAACCAAGGCCAGTGGTGCGACTTCGCCCTCCTCGGCGGCCAAGGCCCTGGGGCCTCAGCCCAAGCCCCAGCGTCTGCCCACCCCGGGCAAGGCGAGCGCCAGCACAGCGACCCCCACGCTGAAGGCGGCTCCCAAGGTTGGGGCCAAGCCGGCCGCCCCGTTGACCGCCCCTGCCCAGGCCGGTGCGAAACCCGCCTTCAAGGAGGGCCTGGTTCGCAACCCGATGGGCAGGACCAAGCCCCCGATGATGGGCAACAAGGGCTAAGCCAGTTGCAAGGTTTTCCCGGTCCTACTGGGCGGCGTGCTCGAGGGAGACCAGGGCGTAGGCGGTGATGAGCACCGCGTCGCCCTCGAGCCAGCGCCCGCCCAGGGGGCGGAAGCTGCCGTCGGGTTCTTGCAGGGTGGCGAGCTGGTTCACCAGATCGGTGGCCCAGTCGCGGCTTTCGACGCCCGCCGGGGTGGTGACCGAGATGGTCGGTAGCCCCCGGGCGTGCATCGCTTTGGCGAAGACAACATAAGAGTAGTAGACGCCGTCGTCGCCGACGCCGGGGTTTTCGGACAGGCGATAGTTGCGACCGATCCAGTCGACGGCGGCCCGCACGCGGGGGTCGTCGCGCGTGAGCCCGGCGTAGAGATAGCTCTTCAGGCCCGCGTAGGTCATGGAGCCGTACGCGCGATGGCGGACCAAGCCCCCGGAGTGTTCGATTGGGGTAACTTCGACTTCGCCCTCGATTTGATCGGCCATGGCGGCCTTCACGACTTCGGCCAGCCTCGCTGGGGCGGCGTTGGCCCGTACGTCAAACTCGTGGGCCTGTTTGCCGTCGCTGGTGGGGCCCATGAGGACCACGAGCGAGGTCGGGACAAACCCGCGGCCCAGATCATCCGTGGCGTCGATGGCGTCGCGAATGCGCTTGAAGACGAGGTCGCGCGGAAGCTTGGCGGGCTTGCCGTCTTTGTCCTTGCCGAGGGAGAACCGCACGCTGGCGCCGGGGGGGCCGTCGAGGCTTTCCATGAGTTCGCCGGCGTTGCTTTGGCCGATGCCGGGTTGCTCGCCGCTGGGCCCGGTGGCGTAGATGAACCCGCCTTGGTTGCTGCCCTTGGCGTAGGCGCTGTCATTGACGGGCTTGCCGTCGGGGGTGGTCTCGAGCATCTGGCAGCGCTGCAAGAAGACGATGGCTCGCTGCAGGGCGGGGTCGGACTCGGCAAGGCCACTGGCGCGAAGGGCCTCGATGGCGAACGAGGTGTTGGAGAGATCGGGGCGTTGGTGGTTGCCGTAGCCAAAGCCGCCGTAGAAGGGGTCGGGCTTGGTGACGGGCTTGGGAGAATCGCCCAGGCCCGGCAGAGGGGCAGCGTCTTCGGAGTATTGCAGCCCAAGCAGGAACTGCTTGGCCCTTTCGATCGCGGCCTTGGTGGGGGCGTCGGGGTTCTTTACTTGGGCCAGGGCGGCCAGAGAGATGGCGGTGTTGTAGTTCTGGAGGATGCGGTCGTAGATGCCCCCGTCGGGCTGCTGCTTGTCGAGGAGGAACTTTTGACCAGCGAGCAGTGCGGGATCGGTTGGCGCGAGTCCCTCGTGCATCAACATGCCCTGCAAGACCAGGGCGGTGATCGCAGGGAAGGTGGGGCCTTTGGGGTTGACGCTCCAGCCCCCGGTGGGCTGGTCTTGCTTGGTTCGCAAGAAGGCGATGGCGCGGGAGGCCATCTCATGAGCACGCTCGCGGGTGGATTTGGGGTCCGCGGCGGGTTGGGCGGGTTGGGCAGGGGACGCCGCTTCTGGCTGAGCCAGCGAGACGCCCGCCGTGCCGACCAATGCCAAGAAGCAGACGCCGGAGAGGCTCATGCGGGTGATCATGTCAAACTGTAACGCGGATGAGGACGCAGGGCGGCCCGGGAGCGAACTCGCTCCATGAAAAAACCCCGCGATCTGGCGCGGGGTTGATCGGGTGGCGGGGGCGAGTTTCGCCGCCGGGCTACCGCTTGTCGCGGCTCAACTGGGCGTAAGCATTGTGGTTGTGGATCGACTCGAAGTTCTCGCTGTTGATCTCATACCAGGTGATCCGGTCGTCGGCGTCGAGCCCCAGGGCCAAATCGCGAACGATGTCTTCGACAAACTTGGGGTTCTCGTAGGCGTGCTCGGTGACGTACTTCTCGTCGGGGCGCTTCAGCACGGCAAAGACCGGGCAACTCGCCGCGTTTTCGAGAATCTTCACGAGGTCTTCGATCCACAACATGCCCTTGAAGCGGACCTTGGCTTCGATGCGGCATCGCTGGTTGTGGGCGCCGTACTTGGAGATTTCCTTGCTGCACGGGCAGAGGCTGGCGGCGGGGGCCGCGACCGTCATGATGAAGTCTTCCTCGCCGTTGGCCGTGCAATCAAAGCTCACCTCGTAGTCCATCAGCCCGGGTTGGCCGGTGACGGGGGCGAGCTTCTTGATGAAGTAGGTGAACTTGGCGGAAAAGTGCGCGGTTTGAGCGCTCAGTCGCTCGCAGATCGCCCGGGTCAAGACCGGGATCTTGTCGGGGGTCATGGGCTCGCTGGTGTGGTCGTTCAAGACCTCCAGAAAGCGACTCATATGCGTGCCTTTTTGGTAGTGAGGCAGCGAGACGTACATGTTGACTTTCGCCACTGTGGTCTGCTCGCCCCCGCTGGGGGTGCGCAGGCGAATGGGGTAGGTGACGTCTTTCACACCCACCTTGTCGATCGCTACGTTGCGGCGGTCCTGCAAGCTTTGCACGTCGGGCATGCCAGCCTTTAGCGACTTGACCTCAGCCTGAGGCATCGCGGCCGGGGCCGATGACGAACGAGCGCTGCGAGCGGATTTGACGGGCGTGACTCGCTTCGAGGATCTGGCGGGAGTGGGCAACTTTTTGGCAGTTCGAGCGGGCATGTAATTCCCATGTGTAAAAGCGTTGGCAGACGCCCGGAAAGGTGTCTGCGCGAATGAAGAGGCGAGCCCCATCAGGAGTTCGGAATCCCCGAGGTTTAGATGCGTTCCAAACCAAACCGTCACAATCCCGAGGGGGGCGTTTGACTGGGAGAGCCCCGCCCACCATCACGAGGCGGCACCAAACTCCGCGGCTCGAACATCGAGCATCGCCCCCGCCCAGCCGATCCCGATCGGGGCTCCCAGC
>JAKFUN010000180.1 GCA_021732675.1 Phycisphaerales bacterium | reverse complement strand
GCCCGCCCACGCCCCGTGGATCTCGTCAATGTGCCGCCGGGATACCACCTCCGCCCGGTCCTGTCCCAGGGCGTACTCATCCGCGGGCAGCGAATCCAGCTCGGCCAACGCGTGGATGATCGCCTGGAGCCCGATGATCGCCGGGACGCAGGCACGCATCCGCTCCCCGTCGCTGGTTCGGGGCAACGCCATGGCGCTCTGGGCAAACTCGGTCCACTTGGCGAGCAACCCCGCCCACGAGATCACACGGTCATTCATGCCAAGATGCTACGTGCCCGAAGCGCACGCCATTCGCGAGAAGGTGATGGTGAACTCAACCCCGGCACCCAACTTGCTTGGGGTGGATCGTCTCGCGGCGTGACACTGGTCGTGGTTCTCAGCCGCACCCGGGGCACTTCCCCAGGGGCCGAAAAAGCGGGCGAAGGGGTTCGAACCCTCGACCTACGCGTTGGGAACGCGTCGCTCTACCGCTGAGCTACGCCCGCACGACCGCAGTATAGCCTCCTACCCCGACTTGTCGTCCTCCCCAATCGCCTCACTTGGGGACCAGCACGCCAAGCTCAGCAAGGTGCTCCCGGGCCTGGGCTCGCGAATCCGCAAACTCCGCAGCTTTCTTCAGCGCCTGCACGCTCCCCTTCGCATCCCCGCATTCGTCCAGCGCCCCCGCCAACAGCAGATAAGGCACCCCGGTCCGCTCCGGGTTGCCCGCCCGTTCCAACTCGGCGATGGCTTCCAGAAACTCGGGCAATGCCTCCTTGGGCCGATCCAGATCCGCAATATACAGCAGCCCCAACGCCAGCCGGGCTTTGCGCTTGTCCCTCACCAGGTCCCTCGCCATTTTGATCGCCCGCTCCGCCTCGGCGTACAAGCGCCCTGCTTCCCCCGGCAAGTTGGCCTGCCGAGCCCCCCTTGCCAAATCGCGAAGCTCAGTGCCCATCCCATACCAGCTTGGCACATAACGATCATTGAGCGCCACACTCTGTCGATAGGCCTCGACCGCCGCCTGCTTCCACGCCGTCGCGTGCGCAGGATCCTTCGCCGCCTGGCGACCGAGCTGCTCACCCAGCAACCCGCGCAGCACCGGTCCATCATGCCCGGAATCGATCGCGTGCTTCCAAAGTTCGAGGTCATGGCGCCAGCGCTCCGCCTGCCGCGCCGTCAAAACTCCCAGAACCAGCAGCACGAGAGCGCCCGAAGCCGCCGCGAACTTTCGCCGCCCCACGGCGCCAGCCACCACACTCAACACACCGGCGGCCCCAAGCCAGAAAAGCGGGATGGTGGACAGATACGAATACCGGTCAGCCACCAACTGTGGCCCGCTCTGGAGCACCCCCAGCGTCGGGCCCACCAGCACCGCGTACGCGAAGAACGCCGCCAAAACCGCTGGCCTCTTCAGTCTCAAACCCAGGGCGAGCCCGCACGCAAGCAACACCAGAACCCCTGCTCCGACCCAGCGCGCTTCCCAGGGTTCAAACGTCACCGGCAACTCGTACATGGGGCTCAGCCCCAACGGCGCCAAGGTCTTGGTCACGTAAAACACCAAGCCATAGCACGATTGACTGATGCGGGCCAGCACCCCCCAATCGGCCAGGGGCTTCAGCGTGTACCCCGCGCTTGCCTGCGCCTTGGCCGCGATCATCGCCGCCCCGATTCCCAGCATCGCGAGCGGCAGCTTCTCGATGAACACCCCTCGGCCCGCTCGTGCCCACCACTCGCGAGGCCCAGACCCAAGCCGCCGCAACGGATACCAATCAACCACCAGCATCGCCACGAAAAATGTCATTCCCCACGCCTTGCAAAGCAGCGAAGCGAGCAGCAACCCAGTCGTGATCGCCATCCAGCGTCGCCGCGGCGTCCGCCCCTCCGCCGCCCCCGCTGCGTTGAGGTACGCCAGCATCGCGCTAAGCAGCAACGCGACCGACAGCACATCCCGGCGTTCGGTCAGCCACGCCACGCTCTCCACCCTCAGCGGATGTATCCCCCACAACAACGCTCCCCCCCAAGCCGCCCACTCGCACAGGCGCTCGGGTTGGCCGGGCATCCCGAGCTTGAGGAGCCGCGCCCCAAGGCGCCACACCAGCACCACGTTGAGCGCGTGCAGCCCGAGATTCACCCCGTGCGCGAAGCGATAGTCTTCCCCCGCAATCGCATCGTCCATCGCGTACGAGAGATATGTCAGGGGCTGGTAGTGCCCCACACGAAAGGTCGAAAACGCCCACAAAACGTTGCCTGGGAACGGCTGCCGCCACCCCTGGTCCGCCAGGAGCACGTCCGCATCGTCAAAGTCTGAGATTCCGCGATGGATCGATGGCCAAAATGCCAGCAGCGTGAGCAGAACACCAACCACCCCGGCCAGAACCAAAGCGCCCCGCCACGTCCCCAGTTCGCCGCGCTGCAATCGATCGGGGGGTGTCACGAGAGCCATGGTAGCGGGACTCCCTGATCATCTAGCTTTTCAACTGCTTCATCGCTCCCGGCTGACGCTTGGCCAGGCCGAACCAGATCAGCGTGAACATTGGCCAAGCCAATCCCAGAACCAGGCCCGCGACCAAGCCAATGTACCCGCCGGTGGTGCCCCCTTGCGCAAACGGGCTCTTGGGGTTCTCACGGATCCACAACTCCAACGCCGTGACGTCCGCCCACTGCTGCCACAGGTTGATCGCAACCAAAGGCAGGCTCGCCCAGGCATACACCAAGTGCGCGGTTCGCCCGAACTCAAGCCGCCTGAGGGTGGCGATTCCCGCGAAGAGCAAAAACGCTGTCAGGATCAGGCCACCAAGCAACATTCCCAACTTCACCGGCCCGAAGACCATGGTCGGGGGCAGGTTGTTGGCGTCGTACTGGGCGCCCATGAATGTGGGCAGAAAGAGAACGGAGATCCCGCCACAGACCCCACCCAGCAGCCCCAGACTGCCCCACACAATCGAAACAATCCCCACCACCTTGGGCCAAGAGACCAGGTCGCCAAATTGGGCCTCGTCCAAAACCTGCTCGTCGGTGGGCGGGGCCACCCGCGTCGGCGATGTAGGCGGAGCCAGGGAATCACCTTGGACTGGTTCGGTCATGGGGCCCTTTCGCAAAATCGAACCCGGGAGCGAGACCTACAACCCTTGGGATTCACCCGCTCCGGATTGCGGCCATGGTCAAAGCTGCCGCAAAAACCGCAGGTCGTTGTCGAACAGCAACCGGATGTCCGGAATCCGATACTTGCTCATCGCCAGGCGCTCGACCCCAAAGCCAAAGGCAAACCCCGTCCACGCCTCCGGGTCGACCCCGCAGGCCTGAAAGACCGCCGGGTCGACCATCCCGCACCCGCCCAACTCGATCCACCGGGGCGGGGCGTCGGGGTTGAGCCGCGCGAAGATCTCAAACTGGGCCGAGGGCTCGGTGAAGGGATAAAACGTGGGCGTGAAGCGGACGTTGGCCTCTTCGCCAAAGTACGCCCGAACAAACTGAAAAAGCGTCGTCTTGAGATCCTTCATGCTGAGGTTGCGATCAACCGCCAGCCCTTCGATCTGATGGAACATGAACGAGTGCGTCGCGTCGACCGTGTCGGGGCGATAGACCCGCCCGGGCGAAACGATGCGGATCGGCTCGCGCAGTTGGCCCCCGCCCTGCCTCACCGCTGCCTCCATCACCCGCGCCTGCACCGTGCTCGTCTGGCTCCGCAACATCCGCGCCACCCCGTCCGACGCCGGATCGTCCACATAAAAGTTGTCCCCCGGGTCGCGGGCCGGGTGCCCGGGGGGAATGTTCAGCATCACGAAGTTGTGGGCGTCATCTTCGAGCTCAGGCCCCTCGGCCACCTCAAATCCCATCCGCGCGAAGACATCCACCAACTCGTCGCGGCAGCGCGAAATCACGTGCCGCCTTCCCAGCCCGTGAGTCTCGATCAGGCCCGGCTCGGTGAGGTCGATGGGGTCCTTGGGCGCCGCGGCTCCCATGCCATCTTTCCTCGCGGCGTAGGCCGCCTCCAGCCCCGCCTTGACGCTGTTGAGCCTCTGCCCCACCGCCGGCTTCTGGTCTTTGGGGACGTCCTTCAGTCGCCCCATCATCCCGCGCAGACGCCCATTCGCCCCGAGATAGGCCACCCGCCAAGCTTCGAGGGTGTCATGATCCTGAGCGAGCCCAAGTTCGGTCAGCGCGGCCATGGAAAGTTGTTCGAGTTCTTCAATCACGGGCCAAGCGTAGCCAAAACCGCCCGCGCGCGACAGCGGAGAGGGGAAAACCCCTCTCCGCTGGTCAGTCAATCAAGGAGTATCGAAACGCCCAGAGACTTAGTTGTTCTTCTTCTCGCACTTGTCGGCGCAGGAGGTGCTGCTGGAGCAGCTACCAGCCTTGGGGGCCTTCTCGCTGACCACGCCGAGGTTGCCCGCGGCCTTCTTCTCGCCCTTCTCGCCACAGCTCGACCCGCCCTCGGAGCAGGACGCGCCCTTTTCAGAGCACGAGGAACCCTCGGACCCCAGCTCGCCGGCGTTGGCCCCGCCGCTGGTGCTGCTGCACGCGCCCAGAAGAGCCAGGGTCGCCATACACGCCACCACGCCGAAAATGTTCTTGGTCCGGTTCATCGTTCAAGCTCCTTTGGTTCAGTTCGTTCAGGTTTCGTCTCGTCGCCACACATCCAAACACTTGGATGCGGCCACTCCCGAAGGGTAACCCCTTCCGGCCTCAGAGTTCTACCCCTACCCACCCCTGTTTGTTCGTAATGTTTTCGCAATCCTTAAAAAATATGTTACGTCCGGTAACCCGAACGTGCCCCAGCCGAGCGTATCGAACACTGTCGAAGCTTGCCATTCCGTACAAACTACAAACTTTCTGGATGGTCGACCTGAGTCGTAGGAAGAGCTGCCTCCGCCTCATCGCGCAACCGCAGCAGGATTTGTCCCTCGACCTGGTCTTGCCGCACCGCGATGCGGCGATGACGTACCAAATCCAGCACCGCCAGAAACAGCCCGATCATCTCATGGCGCTGGCGGCCCTGAAAAATCTTGACGAACTCGATCTCGCCCTTCTCGGGCAGGGCTGTCAGAGTGCTGACGATCGATTCGGCATGGACCTCGATGGGCGTGTCGTCGTAACGAACCTGGTGCTCGCCCAAGCGATCAAAGTTCACCGTTTCGGCGATCCGCCGGAAGGCTTCGGCGAGGTCGGCCAGGTCCAGGTCTTCGAGTTCGATGTCTTGCGCGTTTTCCAAGGCCGACTGCAGGGCCTCATCGGGAACGCCCACGCGAGCCGCGGCGTACCTGCGCCTCCACTGGTCCCCCCGCTGGTCCAACGCCTCGGCCGCGTCACGATACTTCTTGTACTCGAGCAACTGGCGTACGAGTTCCGCCCGTGGGTCGGTCGCCTTTTCAGGGCCGGCATCCGGGGTGGCCCCGGGCGGGGGCTTGGGCCCGAGCATGCGGCTCTTGATCTCCATCAGGGTCGCCGCCACCACCAAAAACTCCCCCGCCAGATCAATATCAATGAACGAGGGCCCATGGACGCGGAGGTCGTCGAGATAGCGCAGGTACTGGTCGGTGATCGACGCGATGGGGATGTCATGGATATCGACCTCGTCCTTTCGGATGAGGAAGAGCAAGAGGTCCATCGGACCCTCGAAGACATCCAGCCGCACGCGATAGTCGTGATCGGTCACGAGCGCGACACCCTCCGGTGGGCCGCTCCCGATCGTTCGGGGAGCCCGAGGCTGACGGTATCCCGACCCGCGCCGGGACGCGGGAGCGGCTTAAGCTTGCCATCATGGCCAACGCGCCCCGGGCCCACGCCCCT
>JAKFUN010000072.1 GCA_021732675.1 Phycisphaerales bacterium | reverse complement strand
TGAGGCGTACTTGAAACTGGCCGGGCCGCGCGAAGTGCCGTGGGCGGGGCGGGGGCACTTCTACGCCGCGGCGGCTGAGGCGATGCGGCAGATTCTGCTGGACCATGCCAAGGGGCGGATGAGGCTTAAGCGGGGTGGAGGGCCTGATGGTGCGGTGAGACGCGGTCAGCACATCGGCGACTTCGAGGATGTTGCTGCGTTGTCTCAACAAGACCCCGAAGAAATCGTGAGGTTCGATGAGATGGTTCGTCGCTTGGAGGCTGAGTCGCCGGATGGCGCGGCGATCGTGCGGCTGCGGTTCTTCGCGGGGCTGAGCGTCGAGCAGACGGCCCAAGTGCTGGGGCTTTCGACGAGCACGGTGGATCGGCGTTGGGCGTTTGCGCGGGCGTGGCTGTTTCAACGCTTGCACGAGCAGGCATGAAGGACTGACATCATGGCCGGGAAGCTGCAAGAGATCTTTGAGCATGTGATCGACCTCGAGCGGGCCCAGCGTGAGGCGTATCTCGACAGTGCGTGCGGCGCCGATGCGGCGTTGCGGGCGGAAGTGGAGGCGCTGCTCCGTGCGCACGATGGCGCGGCGAAGTTCATGGCGTCGCCCACGGCGGGCTCCCTCGTCGAAGCGACGCCCACCGCTGACTCCTCGGCGACCGCCACCCTCGCCGCGCCCATCCGTGAAGGCCCGGGTACCCGGATCGGTCCGTACAAACTGCTGCAACTCATCGGCGAGGGGGGGTTCGGCTCGGTCTTCATGGCCGAGCAGGAGAAGCCGGTCTCGCGGCGGGTCGCGCTGAAGATCATCAAGTTAGGCATGGATACGCGGCAGGTGGTGGCCAGGTTTGAGCAGGAGCGGCAGGCGCTGGCGATGATGGACCACCCCAACATCGCCAAGGTGCTGGATGCGGGCGCGACGGAGACGGGGCGGCCGTTCTTCGTGATGGAACTGGTCAAGGGCGACCCGATCGCGGAGTATGCCGACAAGCAGAACATGAGCATTGATGACCGGCTGGAACTCTTCGCGCAGGTGTGCAATGCCGTGCAGCACGCGCACACCAAAGGGGTCATTCATCGGGACATCAAGCCGAGCAACATCCTCGTGAGCACGCAGGATGGTCGCCCGCACACGAAGGTGATCGACTTCGGCATCGCCAAGGCGACGGCGAGCAAACTCACCGAGAAGACGCTCTTCACTGAGCATCGCCAGTTGATCGGGACGCCGGAGTACATGAGCCCCGAGCAGGCCGAGGGGTCGCTCGATATCGATACACGTACCGATGTCTACTCGCTGGGGGTGCTGCTGTATGAGTTGCTCACGGGCACGACCCCGTTCACGGGCATGGAGCTCCGCTCCGCCGCGTTCGGCGAGCTGCAACGGATCATCCGCGAGGTGGAGCCCCCCAAGCCCAGCACGCGGATCAGCGCCAACACCGACACGATCGCCAGCGTCGCGGCCAAGCGGCACACCGAGCCCAAGCGGCTGGGGACGATCGTGCGCGGCGAGCTGGACTGGATCGTGATGAAGGCGCTCGAGAAGGACCGCCAGCGCCGGTACGAGACGGCCAACGGACTGGCGATGGACATCCGGCGCTATCTCACCGGCGAGGCCGTGGTGGCCGCGCCCCCGAGCGCGGCGTACCGCTTCAAGAAGTTCATCCGGCGCAACCGCGTGATGGTGTCGGCGGGGAGCGCGGTGGCGGCGGCGCTCTTGATCGGCGCTGTGGCCTTCGCGTGGCAGGCTCAGGTGGCGCGTGACCAGCGCGACAAGGCCGTAGCAGCGCAGAAGGCCGAGGCCGAGCAGCGCACGCAAGCTGAGGCGGCGCGGGCGGAGGCGATCTCGCAGAAGTCCAAGGCCCAAGCGCAGGAAGCCGAAGCCAAGAAGCAAGAAGCCGAGGCGAAGAATCAGGCGGCGATCGCCAGCGCGGTGGTGAAGTTCCAATCCGACATGCTCGCGGCGGTCGATCCGGCCAACTTGCCCAAGGACCCGGCGACGGGCGAGCCGCTGAAGGACAAGGTGACCGTGGTACAGGCGCTGGAGGCGGCGCTCAAGGCCATCGAGGGGGGCTCGCTGAAGGATTCTCCGCTGGTTGAGGCGGGCGTGCGGACCACCATCGGCGGCACGTTCGTGGCGCTGGGGCGGTACGAGGAGGCCGTGCCCGTACTGCGCCGAGCGCTGGATCTGCGAAAGGCGAACTTTCCGGAGGGGAGCCCGGAGATCGCTCAGAGCCTGGATCGTTTGGCCGATCCGCTCTCGCTGCTGTCGAACCTCAAGGAGGCGGAACGGCTGCTCCGCGAGGCGCTGGCGATTCGGCGGCGTGCGCTCCCGGCCAACGACCCGTCGATCGGCACGGCGATGAACAACCTGGCGCAGGTCCTTCAACTGCAAGGCGCGTACGGCGAGGCCGAGCCGCTCTTGCGAGAGTCAATGGCCATCGTGGAGCAGGCGCCTACTTCAGACAAAGCCGGGCTTGCCCGCACGTATGACAACCTGGCCAAGGTGCTGACCAAGCTGAGCAAGCTCGACGAGGCCGAAGAGTTCATGCGGAAGGCCCTCCGGGCGCGCCTCATGGCGTATCCGGCAGGGCACCCCGAGATCGCGCTGGGCCAGAACAACCTCGCGACGATGCTGATGTCGGCCAAGAAGTATGGCGAGGCCGAGCAGTTGTTCCGCGAGTCGCTCGTGAGCAGGCGAGCGACACTGTCCGCCCAGCACCCCGACATCGCCAGCACCCTGAGCAGTCTCGGCACCGCCTTGCGGAACCAGGGCAAGCTCGCCGAGGCCGAGCCTGTCTATCGCGAGTCGCTGGCCATCAAGCGGGCGACCCTGCCGCGCGGGCATGAGTCGATCGCATCGTCGCTGAACGGCCTGGCGTTGCTGCTCAAAGAGCTGAACAAGCTCGACGAGGCCGAGCCGCTGTACCGCGAGGCGCTGGCGATCCGGCGTGAGTCGCTTCCCGCCGGACATCCGAACATCGCGCCAGTTGTCAACAACCTGGCGGTGCTGCTCAAGGATCAAGGCAAGCTCGCGGAAGCCGAGCCGCTGTATCGCGAATCGCTGGCGATACGCCGTGCGTCCTATCCCGCCGGGCATCCGAGCATCGCTGTGGCGCTCAACAACCTGGCGGTATTGCTAAATGAACAGAGGAAGTTCGCCGAGGCCGAGCCGGTCTTGCGTGAAGCGCTGGAAATCCGTCGCGAGGCTCTTCCCGCTGGGAGCGTGGAGATTGCAAACTCCCTGAACATTCTGGCCGCGGTCTTGCAGGAGCAGTCGAAGTTCGCCGAGGCCGAGCCCGTGGCTCGTGAGGCTGTCGAGATCTACCGCGCGACCCTTCCCGCGGGACCTGAGAAGACTGCCGGCGGCCTGAGCACCCTCGCGACGGTACGGCAACGGCTCGGCAAGACCGCCGAGGCCCGTGCGGGGTTCGATGAGGCCATCGCCCTGCTCCGAAAGGGCTCGCCTGATGGTTCGGCGCTCCTCGCCCGCACGCTGTGGCGCTCCGGTGCGGCTCGGCTTGAGAACAAGGGTGGGGGGGACAACGCCGCAGCGCTGGCCGACCTCGAAGAGGCCGTGGCGATGGGCGAGAAGGTGCTGCCCGCCGAGAACGCGCACCTCAAGGAGTACCGCGAGACGCTGGCCAGGTGCAAGGCGGCGATCGCTGGTGGAGCAGAACCGGCCAAGCCGAATGCGAAGGGGGGCGGGAGATGAGACGCGGGCTCACACCTGCTTGTCGTGATCTCCAACCTCCTTACACGGCTTGATGGCGAGCAACAATCGCGTTTCTGGATCCCAGAGGCGGATTTGATCGATATAGAGCTCAAACCCGTGCTGTCACTCCGATTGAAACGCGAACGCCAATGAGCGACAGGCTCATGGGCGTTCGTGTCGCTGAAGGCGTTGGCTTGCTGGATGTTTCGATCGCAGAGTGCCCCTCAGAATGCCTTGAAAGCGCGATCCTATGGAACCGAAGCAGCCTCGCTTCACCCGCGCGCGGTCTTTAATACCAAGTACGCCCAGAGGAATACGGGCGTAAAGAGGATCGAGGCTGCTGGCCAGAGCACTACCGACGGCAGCGGCGTCCAGAGTTCGATCGGAATCGTCGCGCACCAGTACGTCACGCACGCCGGGATCGCCACCCAGCGCGGCGTCGCGTTCGCCACGCGCTGCGTCGCTTTGCGAAGCGGCCCGCTGCGTTGCTTGATTTGGAGTGCCAATCTCCGTGCCCACACGAACTCGCTCGCAAGGATTGCTAGCCCCAGTGGCCCCAGCAGGCTGAGACCCGGCCCCGGAAGGGGCGAGATGAGGATCCCGAGCAGGATGACCGTGGTGCCGGCGATCAACACCCATAGCCGTCGCGCGTTGCGCCGCAGAAGCGCGACTGCGTCCGCCCCCTTCCGGCGCGCCAGTTCAAACCGCGTGTTGAAGATCCCGTAGATCAAAAGGCAGGCGAGCCCCGCCAGCAGGGTGAGTTCCAGCCAGAAATCGAAGATCCTGAGCGTCATGAAGGAGGCGAAGGGTATCGCACCAATCAATCGGTGCACGGAGCTTCTCAGATACCTGGATTGCTGCTCGGGATTTCACAGCACGGAACACGGGACGTCTCGCGGTGATCGAGGGCGACGGGTCCTGCGACTGGCGGTCGTCAGCGCGGCCCGTTGGCTTTGGTGCGTTCGAGCGACCGGGCGAGCGCATTCTTGAGAGTTGTGGCCGCGGCGTCGATGGCTGCGTAGTAGTCTGCGGCTTGCTCTTCCACGCGCAACGTGGTCAGCCCGGGCGGAGTCACCACGATTGAACACTGCTTGTCGATTCCGCCCTTGGGACCGTTGACATCTGAGAGACGGACGTCGATGGTGCATGTGGCATCCTTCAGACGTCCGGCAGCTGCTCCGACCCTGGTCATGATGTATTCGTGCTGGGCGTCGCTGGTCTTGATGCTTCCGTCGAAGAGCCTGATTTCCATGAAGAGTCTCCGTTTGGCGTTTGAGTTGCTCCATGTACGCCCACGGGACGCAATTGTTCTACGGATACGAGAGACTCGAATGTGCCGTGGTTGCTCGATGATCGGGCGGCTGCTATAGTGGCCCTCGCTTCCTGTTGGGGAGTAGCCGCCCGCCGATGCGGGTGGGACGGGTCGTCAACACGGGTGGAATGGTCTGCGTTCCGCCCCGGCCCGTCTGCGGCATTGGTCTTCGTCGCTTCTGAGCGCGAACCGACGCCCTTGGCGAGACCAACATTCATTTTGTGGTGCTTTTGTGAGCTGCGCGTTGGCATTGGGACCAGGCGAAAGCTGTCTCCCTCATGGCGACGAAGGAGCGTGGACCAGGAACACGCGCCGCAGGGCTGGCTGAGTGCTCGCGCGCTTTTTGCGAGCGGAAAGTGAACTATGAATCCTACGGAGCAGGATGCGGTTGTGCAGGTGTGCCTTCTGGCCGCGTTTGCGGATGGACGGAACAACGATGTCGAACGCGAGGAGGTACGACGGATCATTGATAATCTCGGGCGTGATGCTGAGGTCGAGGACGGATCGGACGGCTCAGCACGTGGTCGCGGCTTGTCGGCGCTGTACCAAGATGTTCTGCTGGGGCGGGTGACGGTCGAGAAAGCCGCCGCGCCGTTGAGTAGGCAGGAGCATCGGACCCTGGCGTACGAAATGGCGGTGGCTGTGTGCGACGCGGATGGAAAGGCCGGGGCCGAGGAGAAAGTGTTTCTGGAGAAACTGCGGATCGCGCTGTCGATCGACGAGACTTCAGCGGCGGCGACGCTGCATCAGGCCGACGAGTTTGTCGACAGTGGAATTGAGGGGTGCCGGCGGTGGGCGGGGCGTTGGCG